>URVS01000068.1 GCA_900551385.1 uncultured Mollicutes bacterium
TAAGAAATGATTAAACCATAAATAATATAAATTCCAACCACAAAAAGCATAACTTGTTGCAATTAACCAAGTAGTTTCTTCTTTTACTTTAAATTTTTGTAATAACAATTTCATTGTTAATCCAGCAAGCACCATTTTAGTTATCATCATAAAGGCTTGAGCTTGTGGAATAATATTTCTTGGTACAATTAATAAAACTAAAAAGAAAGGATTAAATAAATAATAAAACGAATTCGCACCGACATTATTTACTCCTAACATAGCAGAATCATCCCATAAAACAAATTTTCCAGTTTTAAAAAATGTCCACCAATCATCATATCCATTAAAATAAAAAGGTATTTCTTGTAAAGTAAAATCTCCAGAAACAGGAATAGTAAATTGATTACGAATTAAAGTATAAAAAAACATTATAAACGCTACACAATACATGAAAAATATAAAAGGCACATACCTTTTTTTACTTAAAATAAGATATTTTTCTTTAAACCAATTAAATATCTTATTTGAATTAAATTTTTCTAAAATGCTTGAAAATGTTTTCTTTAATTCCATTTTTAACCTCTATTTGTGATACGTTTCATTATTAATAATTTTAAATGCACGATATATTTGTTCAAGAATAATAGCTCTGGTCATTTGATGAGTAAAAGTCATTTTCGATAAACATAAACGATAATTAGCTCTTTTAATTACTTCTTGAGAAAAGCCTAAAGAACCTGCAATAACAATATCAATGTTTGAATTAGTATTTGTAATTTGCAAAAATTTATCACTAAATTCAAGAGAATCTAATTCTTGACCATGTAAATCAATTAATAAAACAAAATCTTTTTCTTTAATTTGTTTTAATAATCTTACACCTTCATTTTCTTTAACTTTCTCATCTTCTTTTAAAGAAGAATTATTCATAATTTTTTCATCATCAACTTCTATGACACTTATTTTTGCATAACGAGATAATCTTTTTAAATATTCATTAATCTCATTTTTTAAATAATCTTCTTTAATTTTTCCAACTGCAATTAATTTAATATTAACCATTAAAAATTTCCTCAGTTAATGTTCCTCCACAAACCATTTCTCTTTGTTTAGCGCATCTTATTGAAATATGAGAAACATCAACTCTTCTTTTAGCCATAATTTTATAAAATGTATTTAATGCTAATTCAGGAGTATTAGCTTCTTCAGATAAATGGGCTAAAACTATTTCTTTAGTTCTATTAGTAATTACTTCAGATAAACATATTGCAGAATCTTCATTAGATAAATGACCATAATCACCCATAATTCTATCAATTAAATATTGAGGTCTCCCACTTGTAAGTTGCATTCTTACATCATGATTAGCTTCAAAAATATAATAATCAGCATCTTTTATATAAGATAAAACTCTTTCATAAATATAACCAGTATCAGTTATATAAACTAATTTTTCATTATCACTATCTTCAATAATAAAACCAACAGATCCCACTGCATCATGAGAAGTTGGTACAACAGTTATTTTAAAACCATTAAGATTATAACTTCTATAAGGTACTAATTCATGATCTCTATCTAATAAAGTAGTTGTAGATTTAGTCGCATAAATACATCTACTTTCAAATATTTTTAATCCTGCTGTATGATCAGAATGAGAATGAGTAACTAAAACAACATTAATATTAGATAAACTAACATTAATTTCATTTAAATAACTTCTAAATTTTCTTTCTGATAAACCATTATCTATTAATAAATATTTACCTTTAGAAAAAATCAAAGTAGAATTTCCTTTAGAGCCTGATTCTAATATATAATACCTCATTGATTATTACCCTCATCTTGAATTTCTGTAAATTTATTTATATTCATCATAAACGCTAATTTAGATAAACCAATACCACCATTTCTATTTTTAATCAAATTAACTTCAATAATTTGAGTATTAGCAAATGGATTATCTAAATCTTGATTTTGTGTTTCTTCTTTTGTTTTTTGATAATCTTCTCTATATAACATCATGACTGTATCAGCATCTTGTTCAATAGAACCAGAATCTCTTAAATCAGACATGATAGGTCTTCTTTTTTCTTTTTCATTACCTCTAGATAATTGACATAAGCATAAAACAGCAATATTTAAATCTCTAGCTAAACCTTTTAAAGAACGAGAAATTTCATCAATATTTTCACGATTATCTTTCTTTTGTTGTTTTAAAGTAATTAAACCTAAATAATCAATAACAACTAAGCCTAAATTAGGATCTTGTTGTTTTAATTTAGTAACATTAGTTTTAATCATTTCCATTGAAATACCAGAAGTATCATCAATAAATATCTTAACTTTATTAAGTTTATCTTCTCCTTCTTGAATAGCCATCCAATCTGAATCAGTTAAATCACCACTTCTTAAAGAAGAAGAATTAACATTACTAATAGAAGCAAGTAATCTTTTAATAATAGATTTTGAATCCATTTCTAAAGAAAAAATAGCTACTGTTTTTTTACTTAAACTAGCAGCATTATACGCTAAATTAATAGCAAAAGCAGTTTTACCAACTGAAGGTCTTGCTGCTAAAATATTTAAAGTGCCTGGTTGCCAACCAGAAGTTAAAGCATTTAAATATTTAAAACCAGTATCTAAACCAGTAACACCACTTTTTTTAACTCCTCTTCGTTTTTGTAAATCTTTAGAAATCTCAGTCATAACATCTTGAGCACTTTTAAATCCACCTGCAGTTCTACCACGAATAATTTTTGACATTTCAGTATCATACATAGAAATAAATCCTGAAACATCATCAACTTTTTCTTTTTCAAAATCAGCATTAAAAAATTGATTTTGAAGTTCTTCTGCTTTATTAAAAAGCTTTCTAACCAAAGCTAAATCATGCACATTTCTTAAATGGAACAAAGCATTTTTATCACCAACATAATAATCTTGTAATTCTCTTAAATAATCTACTCCACCAATTTGATCAAGTTTTTTCATATTAACTTGAAGTTCATTAGCAACTGCCGCATTATCAATAGCTTTATTTTGACTATCAAGATTTAAAATCGCTTTAAATAAAATACCATTTTTAGGATCATAAAAATCATTTACTTCTAAAGTAGCTAAAGCTTCACTACAAACTTTTTCTGAAGCAATCATTGAGCCTACAACTGATTTTTCTGATTCAATATCATAAGGAACTTTTTTTGACATATTACTTCTTCTCACTTACATGAACATTAACTGTTCCAATAACTCCTTTATATAATTCAATTTTTAAACGAGTAAAACCAAAAGCATTTACTGGATATTTATCAACAAATTTTCTTTTATCTAATTCAATATTATAAGTTTTAGACATTTCTTCAACTATTTGTTTAGGAGAAATATTACCGCACATTCTTCCATCTTTAGAACTAGTCGCAGTAAATTCAAGAGTAATAGATTTTAATTTTTCTACTATTTCTTCAGCTTGTTCTTTCTTTTTAGCTTCATCTTCTGCTCTTAATTGAATTTGGTTATCTAAAACTTTTTTTGATCCAGCAGTATACATAACTGCTAATCCATTTCTAATCAAATAATTAGCCCCATATCCTTGAGATACTTCTACTACTTGATCTTTTTTACCAACATTTTTAACATCTTTTAATAAAATAACTTTCATTTTTATTCACCAACCTTTTTATTTCTTGCATCTTCAAGATAATTATCAAGAACATTTTTTACTTCTTGGACAACTTCTTCAACTGTTTTATTATGGAATTTAGCCGCTGCAGCAGTAAATGAACCACCACCACCAAGTTTTTCACACAAAATTTGACAACTAATACTTCCATCACTTCTTGAAGAAATACCAACATCTTTATCAGAAACTCTACCTACAACAAAACAAGCATTAATACCTGAAATTTCTAATGTTTCAGTGGCAACACGCGCTAACATTGCTTGTTCAACAATATCTTTTTGATCAGCTCTAGCAATAATTACTCCGTAATAAGGAGTAAATGAATTAGACATAATTTTATTTTTTAAAGCATATTCTTCATATTCTTCTTTTAAGAATGAATTAGCAACAACATTATCTGCACCAAAATTTTTTAAAACATAAGAAGCATCATAAGTTTTAGCAGAAATATTTTTACGATAATAATTTGTATCAAGAATAATACCTGCTAACATAAATGTTGCAAATGGTTCAGGAACTTCAATATTTTTAGAAGAATATTTAATCATTTCTACTACCATTTCAGAAGCAGAAGAAGCACTTGGATCAATATAATTAAATTCAGTTTTTTCAACATATTTTTCACCTCTTCTATGGTGATCAATAACTGCAATTCTTTCAGCTTTTTTAACTAATGATGGTGACATAGTATTTTGAGGATTATGAACATCAACAATAATTAATAAAGATTTTGAATTAATTGCATCAACTGCTTTATTTGGAGAAATAGTTAATTCATTAATTTGTTCTTTACTAAATAATTGTTTAAAAGCTTTTTTAGTTTTACTTTCAAGAGCAAATTCATCATAAACTATTTTAATTTTTTTAGTTGTTGCAGAAGCTAAACAATATACTCCTAAACTAGCGCCTATTGCATCTAAATCAGCAATATTATGTCCCATAATATAAATATCATTAGATTCAGCAATTAAAGCAGTAAGAGAATTTGACATAACTCTTGATTGAACTGAATTTTTCTTTTCTTTTGATTCAGTTTGCCCACCAATAAATCTCAAATTTTCTCCATAAGTAAAGACAACTGCTTGGTTACCACCTCTAGATAAACTAACATCAAGAGAAGTAGAAGCCATTTCAAATAAACGAGAATAATTATCAGTACCACTAGCCATACCAATAGATAAAGTAAATTCATTATCACTTTCATTAGTAACTGATCTAACTGCTTGTAATAAAGATAATTTATCATTAATTAAATTTAAATAATCTTTTCTTGTACAAATAAATAAATATGAATCATTACGATATTTCTTTAAAAGTAAATTAAATTTTTTAGCGTATTCAATAATTACTTTTTGCATAGAAGCTAAAGCATCATTAATAGTAACATCATCAAGAATATTAGCTAATTCTTGATAATTATCAATAGCAATAATTCCTACTGCTGGAGCATGATTAATAGAATATCTTAATAAATCTTCATTAGTAGTTACATCTTTAAAAATATACATTTTAGCTTGAGGAAGTAATTTAACTAAATAATTTTTATTATTGATTTCAATTTTCATTTCATCAATTTTAGTATCTAATAAATTTTTTAAAGTTGGTTGCCAATCAAACAAATTATGATCAATTAATTTAGTTTGAATAGCATTAAAATATGTATTAGTCCAAACAATATTATTATTATCATCAACAATTAACAAACCCAATTTGCCAAAATCATAAGCTTTTTGAATATCATTACCAAATACATCTAAAGAACTAAAATCAGTTTTCAATTTAGAATTTGATATTTTAATTAAATTATATAATAAAAGCATTAAATTTAAGAAAATAATTACAAGCAATGTTCCTAAGAAAATTTCTTTTATATACGCACTTAGATAATCACTATCCATAGTGAAAAATAAAACACCACATGCAACAATTTCAAGTAAAAATAATATTAATGAATAACCTATTCTTTTTTGTATTACTTTTTGCATAAATTACCTCTCTTTGTTTTTTTATTATACTATAATAAACATATTAAAATAAACCCATTATTTTATGAAATTGATTTTCATTGATAAATGAAGAATATTTTGTAATGTTCCAAGCACAATCATTATAATCGGAAAAATAAAAATAGAGATAATTCCTAAGACATATAAACAATATTTTCTTTTAATTTTTGCATATTTTGCTAAAAAATAAATACCTTGATAAATCATAAAAAAGCTATAAATAACGCCTATATTTGCAATTATTGAATATAAAATAAATAAATTATTTTCTTTAGTTATTTCAAAAAAAGAAAAAACCATTAATCCAAATACTAAAATATAAATATAACCAATAATTTTAGGCATAAATTCTAAAGATATTATAAATTTCATAGAAAAATTATCACTTAATTTAAGCTTATATAAAATTAATTTAGTAACAATAGATAAAAATATAGCTTCTAAAATACTAGATAAAAGTACCATGCAAGGAATTAAAGAAACAAAAATAGATTTTAAATAAATTAATTTATTTTCTTCTATACCCATTTTCACAAATAAATTAATAAATTCATTAGCAAAAGAAATAGTATCTTGTACTAAATCATAATTAAATAAATACGCAAAAAAGACACTAGTAAATAAACTCATCAATAAAAATGAACTTATTAAAATTATCATTTCTAAATATAATTTAATTTTATTTTTTAATAATTCTGGATAAATAATTCCAATACAAATAGTAGGAACAACATAAAAGCAAGTACTCAAAGGACTAATTAAAATAAAAGAGGCAATAATAGTGCTAATCCCTGTAATAAGTGTTTCTTTTATTGAATATTTATATCCATAAATACATAAAGGAATTGGTAACAAAAAATAAATAAATTCTTCTAATATTCCACCAAAAAAACGACTAAAAATTAAAACAACTAAATATATTGCAATAATAATTGCACCATCAGTAATTACTCTAACTCTATTTCTATTCATATTAATATATTATCATGATAAATAAAAATTATTCATAAATATTCTTTAATACTTGCCATTTTTTCTTCTTTATTATTTTTAAAAATATTATGAGAAGCAAAATATGATATTCCATTAGATAACTTATTTCCATTTTTAATTTGATCATTATTTTCTTCTAAACTACTACCTAAATATAAAGGCGCTATACCAATAGATAATAAACATCTATTTTTACATATTTTTTTATAATAATTTATACATTCAAGAAAATAATTATTATCAAGGGTATAAATCATTGGACATAATAAATCAATATATTTATTTTTAATCCATTCATTTACATCTTGGCAATAAATGCTTTTTGCGCCATATCTAGACATATATGTACAAGCAGATATTTTCATATTAAGATTAATTAATTTAACATAATTAGAAATATTTTCTACTGCATTAGTAATATTATTAGTTTTATATTCATTCCATTTATTTCTAATGTTTTCATTATAAATTTTTTAAGGATTAAAATTTAATTTATATTTTTTATTAAAATTATCAATAGAATAATCAGTAATCAATTATTTCATTATAATAATCATTATTTAATAATTGACAACTATAATTCATAAATGAAATAGTTATAAGTAATGTTAATTTAAATAATTAATACATATTATAAAAAATAACATACAATGTTTAACATTTATTCTATTTGATTATCATCATTTGAAAATATCAAACACCTTATTTTTTCATAAACTTTACTACTAAAATTTTTAATTTTAGAAAAATTAATTTTATTAAATAATTCAGCTAATAATATAGATATTAAATGCCTAATCAAATCAATAAATATACAAACAATAAAGATAATAAAAGTTATTAAACTAGAATATAAAAATAAATATGGAGTTTCGTTAAATTCCAAAGCAAAAATAGCTTTAGATTCTTCTCCATCAAGTTTAAAAATTGAAATCATGAATCTCACTCCACCGTTACACATTTAGCTAAGTTTTTAGGCTTATCAGGATCCAAACCTTTTTCAACAGCCACATAATATGCCAGCAATTG
>URVS01000069.1 GCA_900551385.1 uncultured Mollicutes bacterium
AGGCGCGGATCAGCGATTTGTAAAAAACGCTTTCAAAAATGCGGAGTGTCACCCTGTATTCTTATAAATATTTTTTCTTATCTTCTTTCTGACTCATACAACGGAACGCTATTCAAATCACTACACAGTATGTATGTTAAACGGTATTAGTTGATGATTTTTGTACTTATTAACAGAAGTTTAGATAAAATCTACAACACCGATTTATTGGGATGTTTGAAAATTATCTTATCTTAATTTATTAACTATTATTTTAAGCTTAGTAGTATTAATTATGGGATTAGTTATTCATGGATTTGCTGATCAAAGTTTTGATACTTTAGTAGTTATAATGTTAATTGTTTCATTAAATGTATCTTTATTAGCGTTTATTTTAGATTATGATTTTATGCCATTAGTTGCTTGCTTATTTGCTTCTATTGCTTTTGGTTTAATTGTTTATCATTCTCTACCAATATTTGCTGATAAATTTGATGACATAAATTTTAGAAATGGTAATTTTACTGCTTGTTTATGGTACACAATTATTAGTGGAATAGGTTTATTAAGTAGTGTAATTACTTGCTTTGATCCTCAAAAATAAATTAAAATAAACAAAAAACGATACCCTAAATTAACAAGGTATCGTTTTTTAATGCTTGAATTTATTACCATTCAACGATTTGTTTACCTTCACCATCAGTTGCACTACCGCATAAAATGATAATGAAGTCAACAAAAGCAATAATTGCTGGAATAAGTGTCCAACAGAATAAAAGCATAAAAATTCCTGATGTTGTTTTACCTATATAAAATCTATGAATACCTAATCCGCCAAGAAAGAAAGCAAGTAAAGCAGCACATAATCTTGATTTATTTGATACATTATCACCTGTAGAAGAAGCAATGTTTCTTAAATCAGCTGAGACATGTATTTTGTTATCAAAAGGTTCAACTTTACTTCCACAAGATGGGCAAAATAAATCATCATCTTTTAATTGGCAACCACATTTCGTACAAAATTTCATATAATTAGTCCCCATTTAAATATATTATAATTGAAATTTATGAAAATGATATAAAAATAATTTATAATTGTTAATATATAGTTAATATCAAATTATTTTAATTTGATAAAAATCAGGAGAGTTAAGATATGAAATATATAGTTTTCAAAACCTCAAGTGGAAAATATGGCGTAAAAAAAGAAGATGGTGTTAAGGCTATTAAAACTTTTGATGATGAAAAAGATGCTAAAAAATATGCTGAAGAAATGACAAATAAAGCAAATAAAACTGTAAAAAAAGATAATAAAAAAACTACTTCAAAAAATAAATCTTCTACTAAACAAAGTAATGATTTAATAACTAAAGAAGTAAAAAAACAAACAAAAAAAGCTAAAAGAAAAATGAAAAAAATAATTATTTCTATTATAACTTTAATAATTGTTAGTTTAATTAGCTTTGTTTTTTATAAATACATTTACCCTAGATTTGCTTTTAATCCTATTCAAGCAATGATTGGTACTGTTTATGATGATTTTCAAATTCATTTTATGCAATTAGGAAATAATAAAAATGGTGATGCAATATATATTAAAGCTGGAGATGATGATATCTTAATTGATGCTGGTGCTAGTAATACTTCAACTATAAAAAATTATATGAACAAATATGTTAAAGATAATAAATTAGAATATGTAATTGTTACTCATAGTGATGAAGATCATTTAGAAGGAATAGTAGGAACTAAAGCTAATCCTGGTATTTTAGATAGTTATGAAATAGATACATTAATAGATTTTAATTATGTAGTTAAAGAAACTAAATTGTACAAAAATTATGTTGAAAAAAGAGATAATTTAGTAAGCGAAAACAAAATAAAACATCTTACTGCTGCTGAGTGTTTAGATAATGGCAATAAAGATGAAGCAAGTTATGATTTAGGGAATGGAATATCAATGAATATTTTATATAATAAATATTATTTTGAACCATCAAAAAATAATAATGATCATTCGGTAATTACTTTATTTAAATATAATAATCATAATTTTTTGTTAACTGGTGATTTAGAAAAAGATGGAGAAAAAGCTTTTGTTGAACATTATAAAAATAAAAATTTTCCTAATGTAGATTTATATAAAGCAGGACACCATGGATCTAAAACTTCTTCAAATGCAGATTTTTTATCTTTAATTAAACCATCTATTTGTGTTGCTTCATGTTCAGCTGGAAATCCTGAATACACTAATAATTATTTAAATGTATTTCCAACTCAAGATTTTGTTACAAGAATATCTAAATATACTAATCAAGTATTTGCTACTTCTTATGGAATGGATAGTAAAGAAAAACCTCTTAATGGTAATGTAATTGTGTCATGTGATGGAAATTCTACTGCTGTAGCATGTTCAAATAATGTCACTTTATTAAAAGATACTGAATGGTTTAATTCTAAAATTTATGTAAAAGAAGATAATACATTTACTTCTGGTAAAACAAAAAAAGATTATTTTACTAAAAATACTAAAGGAACAAAAGAAGTGCCTTTTAGAATATGGGGTTAATATTATAAAAATATATATAAATTACTATATTTTATTATTAATTTATATATATGATTATAAATATTGCTCTTATATAATAAAAAAATATATATAATGATATAAAATAGTTGATTTATTTGATAATTTTCCTTATTATTAAAAACATATAATTTATATATTTTGAGGAGGATAGATTATGAAAAAAGAAAAAATATTAATTATGTTACCATTAATGTTATTGGCAAGCTGTGATGTAACTAGTTCAAGTGGTTTTATTGACGCAAAAATTTTTGAAGAAAAAGTTGAAATGGTTGCTAAATAAAATGTTAAATTAGATGGTACATTATCTTATAAGTTTTATGATGATGAAGGCAAACCAACATCTGGTGATCCTGTTGTTTCTAAATTTGATGTTGAATTTACAGATAATGGGTATTTAATTGATTATGATGGTAAATTTGATTCTAAAATAAGCCAACATTTGTTTAAATCAACTGATAATACTGTTGAATTAAGAGATATTAACGAATTAAATGAATTAACTTATTATCGCCCAGTTGATGATGATGGAAAAGAATTTGATTTTACACCTTATACTAATCCATTTAGTTTGTTAACTTCTGAAAATTTGGTTACTAGTAGTGATGAAAAAAGTGCAACTTTTGATTTAGATGCAAGTTTACCAGTTGCTATTGAATTTGTTAGTAGATTAACATATCATACATTTGATAAATTAGAAGAATTATCATTTGTTGCTAATGATGATATGGTTACAGATATTCATATTGCAACACCAGTTCTTAGTGAAACATTTCGTTCTGGAATATATACTTTTGATTTAAAAATAACTGCCACTGGTGAAGATGTTTTAGGACCAGTTGAACCAAAACCAGCTGAACCTAATGAAAAACAAGCTGTTTTAGAAACTGCATTAAAAGAATTACAAGATAATGATTATGAAGCAACATTGACTGCAGATCTTGGGTTTATGACATATAACTTATCTTTGTTTAAAAATAAGTCAGGATCATTTTGTAGAGATAATGGTGAACCTAAATTTTCACTTGGATATTTATATGATGAAGATCAACTTTATAATGTACGTTATGATACAGACTCAAAAACATATATGAAAGAAAAAGCAACATATACAAAAGAAGAATATGAAGCTAATTTTAAACCTAATTGGTTGATGCTTAGTCCGGTATTATTTGAACCAACTGAAAATTCTGGAGAATTTAAATCATCTAGTTTAATTAACGAAAGATTAGCTGGAAAATTTGGTGTATTATTAACAGGTTCAGGATGCTATGATCTTGCTGCTTGCTCAACATTTAAAGTTAATCTCGATGAAAATAATCACATCAAAACTATAACATTTATTGGACCAGAAGAAAATTTTGGTGTAGAAACTGATTTTGTTATTACAATTACAAAAATTGGATCTTGTGAAATGCCATTTAATTTATCTGAATTAGCTGAATAATTATATATTAGATGAACCTTATTAATTTAAGGTTCATTTTTTTAATAATAAAAAAAAGAACGATATTATTTATGAAAAATTATAGGGGGAAGGTATCGTTCTTTTAATTATGGAAGCACAATTATTTATTATTAAATTTTTTGTACACGAGTCGAATTGCTTTAATTTAAATAAATAATGTAAACTTATATGATATTTACAATTAATTTTGTAAATAAGTTAGATATAACTAACTAATAATATTAAACTATTTTTATTATTATATGTCAATAACTTTTTTTAAAAAATAATATTTTTTTATTAATAAGGGAAAAATGCCTAAATTTAGGTTGTTTTGTAATTGCTTGACTTTAAATATTAATATGTTAAAATAGTAAATGGTTTTAAGTCACAAAATAAACATGGTCATCGGAGAACTATGTGTCGTAACACATAAGTTGAAAAGATGTCGAGTGAGCTCGATAAATATTTATCGTGTTTTTTTGTTTATGGAGGGGTTATGAATTTAGTTAAAGATGATATAAAAAAATTATATTTACGATTTTTAATATCTAGTTTTGGTAGTGCTTTAATTACTAGTGTATATGGTATTGTTGATGCAATGGTGGTTGGTCAATATTATGGTCCAATTGGTTCATCTAGTTTAGGAGTTATTGCACCTATTTGGAATATAATTTATAGTTTTGGTTTACTTGTTGGTATTGGTGGATCTATTTTATTTAGTGTTAATAAAAATAAAAAAGAAAAAATAGATGGTAATACATTTTTTACTTCATCAATTATTTTAGGAATAATAATTTCTCTTGTATTATGGGTGTTATTGTTTGCTGTTGAAGAGCCGATGCTATATTTTTTTGGAGCAGATGAAGAATTAATTGTTTTATGTAAAGAATATCTTTTACCAGTTAAAATCAGTGCGCCTGTATTTGTTTTTACTCAAATTTTATCATCATTTTTAAGAAATGATAATAATCCAAAATTAGCTACTATTGCAGTAGTTATAGGTGGAATATTTAATATTTTCTTTGATTGGTTTTTAGTTTTTTATTGCAACATGGGTATTATGGGAGCAGGAATAGCAACTTGTGCATGTGCATTTGTTTCTATTTTAGTAATGTGTATACATTTTTTTACAAAGAGAAATACTTTAAAATTAACATTTAAGAATAATATATTTGTTCATTTTAAAAATATAATAATAAATGGTTTTTCTACATTTATTGTTGATTTAGCAATGGGGATATTAAATGTATTCTTTAATAGACAAATTTTAAGATATTTTGATTATAATGCATTATCTATTTTTGCAGTAATTATTAATATTGCAACATTTGTACAATGTTGTGGATATGGAATTGGGCAAGCTTGTCAACCATTATTATCAGAAAATTTTGGCGCTAAAAATTATAAACGCGTTAATAAGACATTGATATATGGTATAGTCTCATCATTTATTGTTGGTTTAATATGGCTTATTTTATGTGAAACTATTCCTGAAGGATTTATTAAATTTTTTATGGTTCCAACAGAAGAAGTATTAAAAATAGGACCAAAGATTATAAGAATGTATTCTGTTGCGTTTTTTATATTACCTTTTAATGTTTTCTCAACTTATTATTTTCAATCTATTTTAAAACCTTATATTTCTTTAATTATTTCTTTAGCAAGAGGATTTGTTTTAAGTGGTATTTTATTATATGTATTTGGATTAATAAATAAAGATTTAATTTGGATTAGCATCCAAGTAACTGAATTAATAGTTTTTGTTTTTGTAATAATTAATATTATAAAAAATGAAAAGAAACTTAAAAAATTAGCTCAATTATCAGATCGAGAATAACCATTTTTCATATGACAACTTGCATCATAAAGTACTTTATCTAAAACTTTATTTGTTTCATTTTCAATCATTTTAGTAATTTTATTATTTGCTTCAATAATTAAATTGGCATAATTATTTTCATTTATTTTTTTGTCAAATTCGTTAATTAAGTTATAAGAAGCAGCCATAGTTGCATCTTGATATCTTTCAACATGAATTATTGAAGTATTATAGTGAGCATCAGTTAACGCTCCGATTAATCTATTAGCCCAATAAAAATTGTTTGTGTTAACCGTAGTGGTTGTATTACTTAAATAAGTAGGAACTTTATTAGTGTTTGTATAGAATGGAATTAAAGTATTGAAAACATTAGAACCAAAACAAATCCATTCAATAGCAGCGTTTTCTTTTTTTACATAAGGTCTAATTTGTAAAATAGCCATAAAGCTAGTTCTACTAATACCTATAGGCCTAAAAGCTCCTTTTTTTGCAGAAGAATTAAATCTTGAATAAGGATCATATTCAGTTCCTTGATAATGAGAAGATAAAAGATATTTAATATCTTCAATAGTTATTTTTCTTTCTGGAACTAAACTCCAAGGAATATCATTAGATAATGGGCTAAAATTAGCATTTTCACCATCCCATTTAAAAGTATTTGGATTTAAATATCTTTCCATAAACCAAGCTCTAGGAGTATTATAACTATGATCAGAATCAGAATGACTACCAAATGCTAAACGTGGATTAAATTCATTATCTAAATTAAGATTTAAGTGATTATTAATAATAAATTCTTTTAAATCTTGAGAACACATATTTTCTTTTTGATTAGAAAAAGCATCATCAAAATCAAATTTATCTAAACCAAATTGATTAGGCATAACTACATATTCATTATCATCTACTTTTCTTGCTATCCAATGGTGACCACCGATAGTTTCTAACCACCATATTTCGTCTTGATCTGAAAAAGCAATACCATTAGATTCATAAGTTCCATATTCTTCTAATAATTTACCTAATCTAATTACACCTTCTTTAGCGGAATTAATATAAGGTAACACTAACATTACTAAATCTTCTTCACCAATTCCTTGAACATGATTATTATTTTTTAATAATGGATCTGCTCCTAAAACTCTAGGATTAGATGTAATAGTTTCTGTAGCAGTCATTGCAACATTTTTTTCATTAATTCCACATGCTCCCCATATACCTTCGTCATTTTTTACATTAGGCATACATGTAAATCTATAAGAATTGTCTGGTAGAGGAATACTAATTTTTGATATTTTTGATTTATATATTTTTGGTTGTTTATTTCTTTCTATTATCATTAATTTTTTACTTGTAAAAACTCCAGTTGGTGAATCATCATTTCTAGCTATTAATGTTGAACCATCATAACTTGCTTTTTTTCCTACTAAAATTGTTGTACATGACATAATTATTTCTCCTTTTGTTATAACTAACTATATCACATTATTTTAAAAAAATAATAATTATAAAAATAATTTTATAGAAAAAAAATATATATCGTGATAGAGTGATAATGTTTTAGGAGAATAATATGCTTAATCAGTTTTCAAGAACTCAACTTATATATGGTAAAGATGCTATGGATATTTTATATAAAGCACATGTTGCTGTTTTTGGTATTGGTGGAGTAGGTGGATATGTTGTAGAAGCTTTAGCAAGAAGTGGAGTTAGTAATTTTACTTTAATTGATGATGATAAAGTTTGTTTATCTAATTGCAATAGAC
>URVS01000070.1 GCA_900551385.1 uncultured Mollicutes bacterium
AATCATATACTAAGAAATTAATATTGTTTTTACCATCACCACTATAAGAAACATATAAATAATCATTATTTCCATTTAATGATTTTATTGAACCACTCCAACCATTAACTTGTGTAGTTTTAATTAATTCAGCATTTGAATTTACAAAATATAAATTATATACTTGATAATCTTCAGTTCCTAATATAGCAAATGTATCTGTAAATTCATTATACATTACATCTTTAATGACAGTTTTTTCAGGTAACATTGTAAATTCTTTAGTTTCATTAGGGATAATATCTAATGTATCTAAATCAATCGCATTAACTTTTTTAGAATTGTATTCAACAAACCATAATTTATCATTATATACAAATAATTTTCCTAAATCAGATATACTTGTACTATCAGAAGGTTTACCTAAATTAATAGGAGTTTTAGAAGTAATAAATTGGCCAGTTAAAGGGTTGACTTTTTTAATGCACATTTCAGTATTGTTAGAATTTGTATATGCATAATAAATTTCATCTTTTACAGTTACAACATCTTGAATATAACAAAAGCCATTAAATGTACTATTTTTTTCTTTTTCAACTACTTTAAAATTAGTTTCAGTAGTTGTTTCAAGATATTCACCTAATGTTTTATTTGTTATTAAACTATTTAATTGTTCTTTTTCTTTAATATTTAATTTATATAAATATCCACCAAAAGTTCCTGCTGTAGAACCACCACTATGAACTAATCTAGTAATAAATAAATCACCATTTATAATAATCATATTTTGTAAATTTGTACATCTATTACCAGTTTTTGTATAACTAGCTCCTATTGGGTCATCTTCAGTACCATATTTTTTACTACTTATTTTTGTTCCATCTCAATCATAAGAATTAATTGTAGCTGTATCATAATATTTATTAGTATTTACAGTAGTTTCTTTACCTTCACTATCTGTTATAGTTTCTGTTTTAACAATTTTTTGATCTGTATTTTTAAAGAACATATATATTCTTTCACCTTCAGAATATATTGTTTGAGCAGTACCTACTTTTTCAATTTTATTAATTTGAGTTAAATCTTCACTAAAAATATATAAATTACCTGCAGTAGTATTAACAGCAAATCTATGTTCATCGCTACTATAAGTTACAGATCTAATTTGTTCAGTTAATTTAAAATCTAAAGTAGTATCATCTTGAGTAATATCTCCAGTTCCTACACCAGTAATATCATTAGCGTTAACGGACATGAATTTACCATAACTATCAAGTGCATATATTTTACCATTGTACATAAATATATTAGCATTATCTGTATAAGTATATTTATCTTTAATATTATCTTCAGTCTTATAAGCAGTATATTCTTTTGAATATCCAACAATTGTATTATCAACAAAATCATATTTAATAATAATACCTTTTTGGTTATTACCTTTGTTTGCAGCAAAATATCCATATCTAGAATCAGTTATGTCATTACATGCACCATGAACATAAGGATAACCACTTACATTAAATACACTATTAACTAAATCATAATTATAAGTAATATTTTGATTATATATAGAAGCATATCCTTCATATTCATTCCATTTAATATCATTTTTAATATAATATGATGTCTTAGCATTAAAATCTAATTCATATAATTCACCATGACCATTAGTCCAAGTTATACCAGATAAATAAATTTTATTATTAGAAAAAACAAAATTAGGACAATTAAAATCTTTTTCACAAGAACTCATAAATGCTGAATTTGTAATTTCATATTCATTAATTTTAGATCCAACATAATTAAATGTTTTTATTGTCATTCCTCTATAATTATTTGCAATATATGAAACATAAATATAATTATTATCATTTTGAATTGATTTTAATGCTCCTCCACCAATAGAAGAATTTTTACCAACATTAAAACTATTAACAGCTTTAAAATTATCATAAATTTGGATTAATCCTTCAGTATTAAGAGTTATAAATTGTTTAGTCTTTTCATTATAGCCAATATCCTTTATTGTCCCTACTAAACCAGTAAAAGTAGGTCCATCTATAAATTCTTTTGTGCTTAAATCAAAAATTTTAACTTGTCCATTGTTCGCAATAATGTAAATTTTATTATTTATATATTTAATATGATTTCCATCACTTTCAGTTGTAGTATCCATTTTTAATTTATTAGAAACATCAGTTATTTCTTTTGTGATTGGATTATATTTTCTTATAAATAAATAAATATTATTGGTTATTGAAAAATAAATATTATTTCCATCAGTAGTTAATCCTTGAATATATATTCCAGCATCAGAAGTAATATGATTATTTATAGTTGTGACATTATATTGAGAAATATCAATATTACCTTTATTAATTTGATCTTGTAAAGATAATTGGCCATCAATATTATTTTTTACAGCTGTTAAATTTGTTGTTCTAGAAGTTGTAGCACCATCAACATTTAAAGTAACAGTAATATCTGTATTTTTATAAATTGAATCTTTATTGAACTTAATTGTATAACAAGCCCAATAATATTCTTTAGTACTAGTAACATCATAATTAACAAAATCTGTACCATTAGAATAAGTAGTAACACCATTAGCAGAAATGCCTTTATAAATTGTAGTTACTGGATCTGTTTTATCTTTTAATCCTTCAATATGACGAGTGTAAGTAACATTATCAAATTTACCTCTTAATGCAGTTGCAAATCTTAAATATTCGAAACCTTCATCATCTACAGCAGTTTGAGCATAAATTTTTGAAGCACTAAATTTGTTATTATTTACTTGTGTAGTAACATTGGCTTTTTTAATACCATTTTTTTCATTAACAAAATCAATAGTACTTGTTTGTAAATCATTATCTTTATGATTAATGACTGGATTAGTTAGACTACCTAATGTAGCAGCACATAAAACTAATAAACCTAAACCTATTATTTTCTTCATAAATTTCTCCCTTATAAAGTTTCATTAACATTAACGTCACTAGTAATGTCATT
Organism: uncultured Mollicutes bacterium; assembly: GCA_900551385.1. Taxonomy (GTDB): domain Bacteria; phylum Bacillota_I; class Bacilli_A; order RFN20; family CAG-449; genus CAG-449. Next base: position 2,995 of record URVS01000070.1, read on the forward strand.
TACACCTGGATCTTTTATTAAGCCTGATCCTAGCATGATGTCTTCAAGTAAAATATTTTTTACTGAAATCATCGGATTTGAATATTTTTCTTTCATTTTTTTCTCCCTTGTTAAAAAGAAATCTCCTTAACATAAAAATTGTACCCCCCCCCGTTTAAGTTTGTCAACAAAAAATATAAGCGCTTACATTGAATAATAATCAAAATATGCTAAAATCAGGCATTTTTTATGAAAAAAAATTTATAATATTTTTATTTTTTTATTAATAGAACTTATCAAAAATATAGCTGAAACAATAGAAGTAAGAATTTCACTGATTGGAAATGACCACCAAACAAGAATAATAACAATATATGATAAACTAAATAAATAACATATTGGAAAAATAAAAATAACTAATCTTAAAAAAGATAATATTAATGGTTTGATAGAATAATTTAATGATTGCAACACTCCTTGAACACTAATTGTAAAACCCATAAATATAAATCCAATTGAGGCAATTCTAATTGACATTATACATATTAAAATTAATTGTTCATTATTATTACCTAAAGAAAATAATTGAGCAAGTGCTTTTGCGCTTATTTCAAATAAAATTGTAATTATAAATGAAACAACTAAAGTGTCAATGATGCCATATTTTATGCAATCTTTACTTCTATTTTTATTTTTTAGTCCAAAATTATATGATAAGATTGTAATTATTGTATTTGATAAACCAAAGCATGAAAATAACGCTATTTGTTGTATCTTATAATAAATACCAAATGCTCCTACTAAAGTAGTAGTGTCAGCTTTAGTATTAGATAAAATAATATTCATTCCTGCCATCATAATAGATAATAAAGCCTGCATTAGACTAGCCGAAATTCCAATTTTATATATTTGTTTAATAACATCAAATTTTGGTTTTAAATATTTTATTTTATTATTAATTTCTTTATTAAAAAAATAATGAAAAAACATTGCTACAAATAAAGAAACAAATTGTCCAAATACTGTAGCTAAAGCAGCACCAATAACCCCCATTTTCATTGGATAAATAAAAACATAATCGAAAATTATATTAACTAATGCTCCCGATATTTGAGAAATAGTAGAGTATATTGTTTTGCCAGTTGCTTGCAAAAATCTTTCATAAACTGTATACGCAATTGAACCAAATGATAATGTACAACATATTTTTAAATAACTTGTTCCCATTTTAATTACTTCTGGAATATCCGTGAATAAAGAAATAAACCAGTGTGATAAAAATAAGCCAAAAATAAGAAAAATTAAATATATAACAATACTTAAAAATATTCCATTACCAACAATATAATTTACTTTTTCTTTATCATGTTCTCCTAGTGATTTTGATAACAATGCATTAATACCAACTCCAGTTCCTACACCAATAGCAATCATTAATATTTGAATTGGAAAAGCTAATGTTAAAGCTTGATTACCATAATTACCATCTCCTGGTATATTTGCAACATATATACTATCTATGACATTGTACATTGCTTGTAAAACCATTGATATTATCATAGGCAAGCCTAAACTCCATATTAATTTTTTTATAGGTAATAATCCCATTTTGTTTTCCATAATTTTTTCTCCTAAAAAAAATGTGTAATCCATGAACTGGATTTACACATTTCTGTTACTCGTTTTAACATAATTATTATAAATAATTAGTTTTTTTATTTCTAATAAATAATTAAAATTTATATATTTTATTTAAAATAATTAACCTAATTGAATCATAATAACACTTCCTTCAGATAACATTTCTCCTACTCTTGGAAGTTGATCTATTACTTTATTACCATCACCAGAAAACACAAAAGTAAAATATTTTGATTTAACATCTTTTTTATCTTTACCAATAAAATTATCTACTGGATATACTTTAGTGTCCATCCATGTATATTCTCTTTGAATACCATCATAATTTTTTTCAACTTTTAAGATTTGTAAACAATTTTCAATAACTTTAGATATAATTGGACCTACTGTTGTGCCACCATATTGGATACAATTATGAGGCTTTTTCATTGCAATATAACATACAATTTCTGGATTATTCATTGGTGCGCCTGCAATAAATGATAAAATATATTGTCCACTTAAATACGCGCCATTTTCTGCAATTTGACTAGTACCAGTTTTACCACCTACTCTATAACCATCTACATAAGCTTTTCTACCTGTTCCTTTAGCAACAACTGATTCAAGAGCTTCTCTCATTTTAAAAGATGTTTCTTCACTAATTACTTGTCTAAGAGGAATATTATTTTTTTGATAGATTGTTTCACTAGTCAATGGATTAACAACTTTTTTTACTATATATGGTTGATATAAATATCCTCCATTAATAACAGCACAAAACGCTCTTACTAATTGAATAGCAGTCACTGATATTCCTTGACCAAAACTAGTAGTAGCTTGTTCTAATAAATTAAAATTATCATAAGAAAAGAAAATACCTTTATTTTCACCTTGAATATCAACATTTGTTTTTTCTAAAAAGCCAAAATTTTTAATATAATTATATAATTTATCTTTACCTAATCTACGTGATATTTCTACAAATCCTGGGTTAGAAGAATTTTGTAAAACTTGTAAAAATGTTTGTAAACCATGACCACCTTTTTTCCATGATTTAATAGTTCTTCCTTCTACTATTTCATAACCTTTATCATAATAAGTATCATTATACATATCTATTACTTTTTCATTTAAAGCAGATGCAAAAGTGATAGCTTTAAAAGTAGATCCAGGTTCATAAGAATTATATAAAGGTAATAAATGATTATATAAAGAAGCATCATATTTTTGATAATCATTATTATCATAAGTTGGTAAATTACAAATAGCTAATATTGAACCATCTTGAGGATTCATAATTAATCCCATTATTTCTTCTGGATAATATAATTTATATGCATTTAATAATTCTCGATACAAAATATTTTGTAAATCTAAATTTAAAGTTAAAATTAAATTCATACCATCACTAGGTGCAATTATTTCTTTTTTAGTAGAAGGAAATAATCCTCCTTTAGCGTCTAATAGATAATTTAAATAACCTTTTTTACCTGCAAGATATTTTTCATAATATGATTCTAAGCCCGCTAAACCTTGATTATCTTTACCAACAAAGCCTAATAAAGAAGATAATGATTCTTTATATGGATAAGTTCTTTTAGAATCATCAACTAAATAAATACCTTTTAAATTTTCTTTAATAATTAATTTACTAATAGAAGTAGAAATATGATTACCATAAGTAGGAAAATTAACTATGGAAACATTTTGATTTATTTTATTATAAAAATAATCTTTATCAGCATTAAAGATATCACATAAAACTTTACTAACATATTCTTTATCTTTTATTTGATTAGGAATGGCATACATGCTTAAAGTTGATTCATTATAAGTTAATGGTTTGTTTTTTATATCATAAATAATTCCTCTTTTAGCTTTTAAAGGAAATGATCTTTCATGTTCAGCATCAGCTAAAGAAGATAATTCATTATGCAAAAAAAGACATGAATAACCTAATTTAATACCTATACATGCCATTAAAATAATAGTAATAACTGCAAGAATTTTTACTCTAAGAAAAGATTTTTTATGAATCATACTATAATATATGATTAACAAAAATTAAATATTATTCATCAATTAAATTTTTATATTTTAATTTATAATTTTTATATCGAAGAATAACATCATCCCTAACAATAAAGAAATTATCAGTGAAAATATTAAATTTTATTACTTCTATTATCCCATTAAATTCAGTAAAAATTGTAAAATCAAATTGATGATTTTCAACATAAAGACTATTTAATGTTTTTAAAGGGTTACCAATAATTGTTAATTTAGAAATTTTATCATCATCTAAATCAAATAATTGATTTAATATTTGATAATTATCATAATTTCTACATTCAATAAAATTATCATTTTTATCAATATATTCTTTACCTTTATAACAAACTTTATCATGATCTTTAATAAAAACATTATCTCTAAATATTAATTTAAAATATCCTTCTTCATAATAAACAGAAAAAACCATTACACTATCTTCGTCATCATATAACTCAATATATAAACTAGTTTTATTCATTTTTAAAATATAATGACAACCTTTAAAATTTTTATCCATTATAAATGGTTTTATTATTATATTATCTCCTTCATCAAATTCTTTATAAGCTAAAAAATCATTGGTCTTTTTTAAATTTTTAAGCAGTTTAATATATTTTTTTAAACCAACTTTTATTGCATGTTTTTCTTTTCTATCTAATAAAGAAAAATCAATATCTTTTACATACTGAAAATTGTCTTCAGCACAAAAATTATCTAAAGCACTGATTTGTAAAGACATTACATCTAAATTTAAAATGTAATTATACAACTCATTATCTAAAGAGAATTTTCTTATATAATTGTTAATGGTATCCATATCCATCTCCCACTTTACAT
>URVS01000071.1 GCA_900551385.1 uncultured Mollicutes bacterium
CACTGTTGCATGACATACAGCACCTGCATTTTTTTTACACCTTTCACATAAATCCGGAATACTTGATGCTATTTTATCATACGGCATTAACTCTATAGTAAACGAACACGGCGATTCTTTTATTTTCTTAACATTGCTCCAATATATTCCTTCTATTTTTTTATCTTTAATCTGCTCATAATGATATGAGCATTTAAAAAATAAATTTGTTAATAATTCCTCTGGAAAAGATAAAATTTCATCTAATCTTTTAGTTACTGTTGCATTTGTTATTATTTCAACTGAATGTCCTTCTTCTAATAATCCTTTTGTTAATGCGACAATATCTTTATATAACAATGTCTCTCCCTGTGCAGTTAAATTAATAAAGCATTCCCCTCCTAAACGCTCTTTTGAAAAAGCTTTTATCATATGCTCTATTGGATATTTGAATTCAATATCTTTTCGTTCATGCCATCCATCCACTTGTGATACGAGACAATATTCACATTTTAAATTACATAAATTAGTAGGAATATAGCATAATATTAATTTATTCATTTTATTCATAATTTAATCCTCTTTTATAATCGTATTAATTACATCAAAATTCTGTTTATAATTTAAACTCTTTGGATTTTCTAATTTCAAAAATTCATGTATCTGTTCTGTATTAATTATTTCATTGCCCACACAAATTTTTAATCCACTTTCGTTTTTTAACCATTCATCATAAACACCTGAAACCTTTTTGGTCGTATTGTCAAATGCTATACATTTTGTTCCACCTATAATAGAAAAAATCATTGAATGAAGTCTATCTGTTATAACAAGTTGAACATCCGCAAATTCATTTATTTTATTTTCTATGTATTGTTCTCTTTTATCAATCCTGATATATTTTTCGTCTATAACAGAACTGGAATCAATACAACAATAGCCTTGTAATTCCAACTCCTTTTTTAGTTTTTCGAGCCATTCATATTCTTCCGATTTTTCAATATCATTTCTAATGGAAAATATTATTTTTTTATTATCTTTGTTATGCTCTTTAATTTTATCCATTCTTAACAGTGCCATATCTGGCAGTAAAAAACATCTATCCTGTGGAATATTTAATTTGTTCAAACAATAATTATACGATCTTCGTTCTCTTAAACATAAATAAACATTTTTATTATTATCAAGTATACTTTTAAATTTATCTGATGATGAAAATCTGCCTTTCCCAGAAAAATAAACAGTTTGTGGCAAAATTATTATTTTATTATCACATAGTCTCTGAATAACATCTTCTATAACCATCTGGTCTTCATATAAATCCCCCATCCAGCCACCACCTGCTATAACAATAACATCATTCTTTTTTGCTTTAATCTTATAAGGAAATAATTCATATAAAAACTCTGGAACCTCTATAAAATCATTATATCCCCAATCTTTAAGTAAATTAATACTTTCCGACGCTATCAAATGATCTCCAAGATTTCCATGTATAGGAGTTCCTATTAAAATAATTCTTTTTTCAGAATTATTTTTTATTTTTTTGAACACCTCCTTATAATCCGGATAAGAAAGCTTTAACTTTATATATTTTTTTGTTTTATTAAAGAATGAAAATTTCATACATGTTCTCCATTTTAATATTGTCTATACTTATTAATATATAATCTATAAAAGCATTGATATAAAGGAAAAGAATATGCAAATATTATCATCTGAATTTTTCTGATTTTATTTAAACAATCTATTGAAATAATCTTTCTCACATTGTGTCTTGCATATTTCTGAACTTTCTTTATATAATCTCTTTTATAATATGAACTTCTAATCATACTATTAGCAACAACAATAAGCCAATGCAAATATCCAATTTCAATATACTTATTCTCATTACAAAAAGATAATCCGAAATCGTGCACTTCTTTAACTGCTCTTGCTAGATCCATTGTTCTATCTGTAAATTTCATACCTCCAATAGAAGCTCCTCTATGGCAATACACATAAAAGTTATAATTTGTAGATGTTATCTTTTTAGCATTTGCTATTACCTTATAATTAGTAAACATATCCTCATAAAGTTTTCCTACTGGATACAAGATATCTTTATATAAAGACTTTCTTATAACTTTATTACATGTTATAACATCTATCTCAGGTAATATTAACATGCCGTCTATTGCTTCCTGTGCAGAATATACTGTTAATTTATCCTGATAATTATTTGTCTCTATTTCTTTTTTTTCAGAACTATCTTCATATACATTTACACAACCATATGTTAATATATCGCAATTTTCATTTTTAATTACTTTTTTAAAATAAGTGTATGCACCTGGTAATATATAATCATCACTATCAATAAAAGAAATATACTCTCCCTCTGCTTCTTGCACGCATCTGTTTCTTACTGCTGCTAATCCTTTATTTTCTTGATGAATCACTTTAATAAAATCATACTTTTTTGAATACTCATCACAAATTTCACCGCTTTTATCTGTTGAGCCATCATCTACTAATAGAATCTCACAATTTTCAATATCTTGAGATATAATACTATCTATACATCTCCTTAGATATTTCTCAACATTATATACTGGTATAGCTATTGTTATTATCTTTTTACACATTTTTTTCCTTTCATATTTAAATACATTTTCCTCGGATAATATGGAAGCCATAATACCGGAAATTTCCCCCCTAAAATGCTGCATATTACTGGTATTAAAATTCCCACACAACTCCCCAGCAATATATTGATAAGTATAATTACATTATTATCTCCAAATAAAAAAACAGCCTTTCTTACTATAGAAACAAAAATTGAATGAAACATATATATTGGTAAGGTATTCTCTCCTAAAATTATTAATATATTTCTAACTTTATGTACATGTAACCAATTAATAAAATTTATAAAAATACACATTCCTATTATTGCAAATATTGTTTTACTTATAGGCTGCTGATGAATATCCAAAGAATAAACATACAAATATATAAAACAATATAAAACTATTAGTACTCCTATTATCAAAAGATTACTTTTTTTTAATATATAAACATCTTTTAATTTATATTGATTAATTAAAAAGCCTACATTAAAAAAGCAAAAATAATATAAAAGCCTATCTAAAAGAAATTTAGTTTCAATATTAATTCTGATTTCGGAATGCATATATATATACCAGCCTATATAAAAAAGCAGTGTTAAAAAAAATATATATTTCTTATCAAGATAAATATATACAAAACTAAACATATATATAATCAACTGAATATACAAAAACCAAAAATGAGATATTGGTTTGTGCCATATTGAGCCAAATGCTGTTAAAGAATATTTTGTATTACCTATTAAATTCCCTACGATAACATAAATAAGAGTTCCCATAATATATGGAATTGCAATATCAATTAATTTCTTTTTTATAACATCTATATAGTTTGTATATTTACATACTTCTACATAGGAAAACAAAAAACCACTTATACAAAAAAACAATGGCATTTGAAATGATTCAACTAAATAATATAAATAAGACCAAAATGTAGTTTTATTAACAACATCTATACACCCAGATATTGCATGCCCCAAAACAACAAGTATTATTGCTGCCCCCTTCAATTCGTCTATTAAAACTATTTTTTTCATATAATGTTCTCCTTCTTATCTAAACCATATAGACTTATACGGAATTGCCTTATACCAATTAGCAACATATAAAACATATACTTGAAACAGAACTAAACTTCCATATGTTATAAAAGAAACTAAAAATCTTTTTCTATTATTAGAAATATTACATAAATAATCTGGTATATATAAAATTACTGTTGGTATAATAAAATAATCAAGGAATCTAAAAATGAAAGCAATTGATTCACTTAGCGAAGCAATTGCTAAAGCTATAGCAGCATGAGAAAGCCAAAAATAATATTCCTTCGTTCTATTTTTAGAAAACAATAATATCAAAAAAATTAAAAGAGCAACTAAAAAAAACATCATCTCAAAATTAGTATCCATATACATTGCAGGAATATACTTCGCATATTTAGGTATATACCCCATTATATAAATCACCAAATTAAACACCCATTTTGCTCCAATTATACATCCTAATAAAAGAGCAACTAAAACATTCTTCTTGTATATTTTTCCATATATAAAATACATTGGAATAAGGATTAAACAACTTCTATGAAATAGTGAAGCTATCAACAAAAATAATAAATAATGCACGAATTCTCTTTTATATACATATTTGATTGAATATATATAGAGAGAGACCGCAATTATCTGCCTTATCATAGTACTTGAATCTAAAAAAAATCCTGACAAAAAGATACACATTACAGACTGCCAAAAATACTTAGCATTATTGCATATTGCAATAATTAATATGGTATATGTTAAAATTGAACTACAAAAAATTACCCATACATAATCATTTGTAAATTTTGCTACAATTTTATTTAAAAAAATATAACCGCTCTCTACATATGAATCCACATTTAGATTAGTATGATATAAAACACTATAGAAAATTTTTCTATAAGTTCCTGTATAATCTGTACCAAATCCATATCTACTAGCATGTATAAAAACCATAGGAAAGAAAACCAATAAACATATTCCTATAAATTGAATACCATTTTTACTTAAAACTATGCTCAATTTTTTTCTAGTTTTATATCCAGAATTCTGTTCTATCTGCATTTTAAATTTTTTGTATATTTCTGTTTTTTCAACAAGATATGCAACAAAAACAGTATATAAAAATAATATAATATAAATCATATTCTTACCTTTTAAAAACATCTAAATAAAATAACAATACGCGTAATAAAATTTGACATTTTAATACCACAATCCAGTTTTGTATTAAAGGCAAGTCTACAAGTAGCTCTAGTACTTGTCTTATAATATCTACTAGATTTAAGTATTACTTTATTGTCCCCTTCAATTTTATCTGCACGAAAATCTAAAAGTTTCTTAACCGCCTTAAATCTTTGATTTCTACATTTTCCAAAATATCTCAGCTCATGTTTTATTCTTTTCTTTAATCCACCGCCATCAACTGATGTATTAGTTCCATATCTTCTGAATAAAATATGAGGAGAGTTGTCAAACACTACTTTTCCTCCTGTAGCCCAACATGTTAGAACTGTCCATGAATCGTGTGAATATTCCAAATCAAGCTTAGATGAACCATAAAGCATGTCTCTCAAATTTTTATTTAATACAAATGTACAGCCTGCTAAACGTTCTCTCACAAGCTGACTATATATACTTAACTTTAATTTAGGATATGACTGTACACTCAATGGCTTCAAATCTTCATTAACACGCTGCAAAGAAGTACAATATAAAAGAGGTTTACTTGTGTCTTCTTTTTTCAATCTCTCAATTCCACTAATCAATTTATCTGGCATCCAAACATCATCTTGATCGGCATAAGCATAAAAATCACTCTTATCACTACTATCTATCAATTCTAGAAAACTTCTTATAAATCCACAATTTTGTCCTTTAATTAATTTTATTTGGCCTTTACTTTCATAATCTTCCAGTATTTTTAGCGTTCCATCTTCAGAACCATCATCTCTTACTAATATGCTTACATTGACATTCTCTTGCGATAAAATACTATCAATCTGATTTCGTAAATATTTTTCCCCATTATATGTTGACATTAAAACCTGTATATTTTCGTTCATTACAATCCTCTTTATTTAATAATCCTTTCAATATCCTCAAGTATTAAATCAACTCTTAATCTGTTCTTTTCCATAACTTCATTTACATTGTATCTATCTAGGAATTCTTTTTTTAATCCATAATTTAATACCTTGACATCATCCGCTCCGTAGAAACGCGCAATTTTTTCTCCAAAGCCTCCATCAAGTATTCCATCTTCTAATGTAATAATCAGTCTATGATTTTTCTTTAGATCATTAAGTAAATCAGTATCTACACCTGTTATATAAATAGGATTAATAAGTGTTGGTAAATTGTATTTATCTGCAATTTCTGTGCATAATTTCTCACCAAGCTGATAAAAATCACCTAAAGCAAGAACTGCAATATACGAACCTTCTTGAGTTACTATATATTTGTTTAAATCATCATAATTTGATTTAACAGCATATTCAGACTCAAACACTCCATTTCTTGGTGCTCTTATTGCAACAGGATACAAATTCTGATTAAGGCTCCAGTCTATCATTGCCAGATATTCCTGTTTATTTGTTGGAGCAAGATATACAAGTTCTGGAATATTTGACATCATTGGAATATCAAATATTCCAATATGAGTTACATCATTAGCTGCATAAACAGAAGCATTTACAACAATCATCGTTACAGGAGATTTATTTATACATAACTCCTGTGATATCTGGTCATATGTTCTCTGATAAAAAGTAGACATTGTTACAAACACAGGTTTACATCCATTTTTTGCTAACCCTGCTGCCATACTTATTGCATGTTCCTCACATATTCCAACATCTATAAATTGTTTTCCAGCTTCACGTCTATACTTTTCTGAAAATGATAATGAATCCGGTACAGCTGCTATCATTGTCACAACTTTAGAATCATTTTTCATTTTTTTTATAAGATAATCTCTTACTATTCTGTCATAGCGTTCGCCATTAAATGGATTTTTTTCTTGTCCACTAGAAATCTCAAATGGTCTTACCCAATGTGTAGACTCTTTATGCTCCTCAGAATATTTATATCCTTTTCCTTTAGTAGTGCATATATGTACAACAACCGGTCTGTCAATATTCTTTACACTTTTAAATGCTTCTATAAGCTGTTGTATATCATTGCCATCTTCAACAAAAACATATTCATACCCAAATGCTTTGAATAAATTATTTTCTGACTTTCCATGTGATTTTCTTAATTCATACAGATTCTTATATATACCACCATGATCTTCTGCAATTGACATCTGATTATCATTGAAAACTATTATAAAATTGCTGTTTAAATCTGAGCCGGCATAATCTAATCCTTCAAAAGCTTCTCCACCGCTTAATGAACCATCTCCAATAAAGGCAATAATATTTTCTTTTCCTCCATTCAAATCTCTTGCCTTTGCAAGCCCGCATGCCAAACTTATTGATGTTGCTGTGTGACCCACCCTGAATAAATCATGTTCACTTTCTAATGGATTAGTATATCCATTAAATTCACGATATTTTTCTGGATATATAAATCCTTCTTTTCTGCCAGTTAATATTTTATGTGTATAACACTGATGTGAAACATCAAACACAATTTTATCTTCTGGTGAATTAAACACATAATGCAGTGCTATTGTCGCCTCAACAACTCCAAGATTTGATGATAAATGTCCACCGCAAGAACTCATCTTT
>URVS01000072.1 GCA_900551385.1 uncultured Mollicutes bacterium
TGATGGATTGAAAGCATCCCTTAATCCATTACCAAATAAATTAAATGAAATCATTAATAAAGACATTAATACAGAAGGGAAGACAATTAACATAGGATATGATGAAATAAATTTTTGATTATTAGCTAATGTAACACCAAAAGAAGGCGCACCAGTTAAACCAAATCCTAAATATGCAATAGATGCTTCAGAAAATATAACACTAGGTATCATTAAAACAGAAGATGTGATAATAGTTCCTACTGCATTAGGTAAAATATGTTTAAATATCAATCTAAGATCTTTAGATCCTAATGATCTAGATGCCAAAATATATTCTCTACCTTTATATCTATAAAATTGAGTTCTTGTAGTAGCAGCAGTACCCATCCATCCAGTTAAACACATTGCTAAAATGAATGTTGCAAAATTACTTCCTAAATGTAAAATTAACAAAATTAATAATACAGTAAATGGTATTCCACCTAATATATCACAAAATCTTTCCATTAATAAATCAACTGCTCCACCAAAATAGCCTGAAATAGAACCCCAAATTAAACCAAATGTAAAACATATTGCAAATATTAATAAACCTACTAATAAAGATGTTCTTAATCCAGAAAAAGAAACTTTTAATAAATCTCTTCCATTATCATCTGTTCCTACTAAATATATAGGCATTGAATCATGTCCTAAATATTTATAATTATAATAATCGCAATTAAAAGTAATAATTTGTTCTCCATATATTGATTTTTTAGTTTGTTTATTAACTTTTTCAATAGGACATTTATCAGATAATTTAACAAATGAACTTTCTCCTACATCATAATCATAGCTACACCATCCATTTGCAATATATTTATCCATATCTGTTTTTCCAATATTATCATCTGTTTTTAAGCCAAAAATATCTTCATATTGATCATAAATAAAAGTACAATATATCACTCTTGCTTTATATATATTTTTATATCCAGAACATCCCCAAAAAGATAAATTATTCTTATCTGTTATAAGTAATGTTTTATTCGCATCATTTATTGATAATGATTCTAATTCTTTCTTTAAATTTTCATTTTGACTATTAGTAGAAAAAATAGCTTTTTCAATCAAAATTTGAGCTTTCTTTTCCTTATTAGATTTTAATACAAAAGATAATCTACCATTTTTAAATTGAGTTATATTTTCATCTTCAGTACCTTTTAATTTTTCTTTTATTAAATTAGTTAATGATAAATTATGTTCACCATAATTATTATTAAAATCAGTTAAATAAATTTCTTTTAATTCTGTATTTTGATAAGAAAATTTTAAAGCATATTCACCTAAAATCATATTACTAGATGTTATTTCTTCACCTAATAAATAATTAAAATTAATATCATAATTTATATTAAATAAATAACCACTACTAGAAAATGTTTTATATGTATCAATATTATTTTCATCTTGAGAAAAATTAACAAATCCTCCATAAGCATAATCTCTAGCACTATTAATAAAATGTTCGCCATCACTAGTTTTACTTTTTAATTTTATTGCTCTAGAATTATTATAACCATATGGTAAATTAGTTTCCAAATTAAATGGTTTATCTTTAAATTCTACAGTTCCATCCCAAAATCCAGTTCCAGAAGGAAATAATTTTCCAGGAAGTAACGATTGATAAGGATAAGTTCCATCAATATCTTGACTAACTACTAAAGGCACTAATATAGCTAATACAGCTAACACTCCTATAATTATGCCACCTATAACTGAAGATTTATTTTTAGTAAATCTATGTAACGCATCACGAAAAAATGTTGTTGGTTTAGTATTTAATTTTACATCATTAATTTCTTTATCTTTTTGAACAAATGATAAATCATCATCTTTAATAATAATTTCTTTTTTATTTCCATCTGTATCAACATATGTAAATTTATCCATTATTTTTTCGCCCCCATTCTAATTCTAGGATCTATAAATCCATAAGATATATCAAGTAATACACCTGCAAGTAATCCAATAGTTGTAAATATTGCCATATTAACAAAAACAATATTATAATCTTTAGCGGTTAATGCATCTAAGAACAAACTACCAATACCTGGTATACCATACAATCTTTCTAATATCATTGAACCACCAAGTATTCCAATAAATTCAGCAAGAATTGATGGAACAATTGGTACCATTGCATTCCTTAAAGCATGTCGAATAATTGCTTGTTTTTTTGTTAAACCTTTAGTACGAGCAAGTAATAAATAATCACTTGACATTACTTCACATAATTCTGCTCTTGTAAAACGGCAATACCCACATATAGAGCCAAATGATAATGACATAACTGGAATTATATATCCAAGTATTCTTGTTCCAAGAGGTGCATCATCAACTGGCCATTGAGTTGGTAACCATTTTAGGTTATAACAGAATATTAATAATAAAAATGTAATTATAACAAAGCTTGGTATAGATATAAAAATCATTACTAAAGTTGAAATTATATTATCAGTCATTTTGTTCTTTTTTAATGCTGCAATTACTCCTAATAAAATTCCTAATGGAACCGAAATAATTACTGACCAAATATTTACTTTTATAGTGTATGGAAGTTTCAAAGCAATAATATTAGCAACTTCAACATTAGGCAATAAAGTAACTGATGTTCCCCAATCCCATCTAGTAAAAATTGCATTTAGCCAATTAAAATATTGCTCCATAACTGGTTTTTGATAAAAATAATGCGTTGTTCCAGCCGCATCACGATATTTCCATAATAATTCACCATAATTATTAGATTCTTGTGATAAATCAACTAAATATCCTAAATTAACTTCTCTCATATAATAAGTGTACTTAGTTGGATCATCACCAAATGGTCTTTCATAAGGCAACAATTTAATTAAAATAAATGTCAAAGATAAGATAATAAACATTGTTAAAAAAGCTAATAAAATTCTTTTAATTACATATTTTGTCATTTTATCTCTCCTTTCTTTTGAATAAATATGGTTATCGAAAAAAATCGATAACCATATGTTTTTTAATCTAAAGTAAATCCTACTGCGGTAGAAACAACTCCATCATAAGTAAATTTTTGAACAACTGTTTGATATGATAAATCAACATATAAATGTCCACTTGCTAATGCCATATTAAATAATTCACTATTTAATTTAGCTGTTTTTATTTGATTATCTTGTGCATCGTAAGTAATAAGTGTTCCTGCTTCACTTGCTTTAAATGTAACAGTTATTGTTGTTAATTTTTCATCAACATCTACACTAGATTCTTTTAAATCAACATATCCAGCACTTTCACCATCTACAATATAATCTGTATATAAATCAATACCAGTTACACTTACTAAATCTTTACAAATTTCTGGAACATTAATTGGTAAGGTTGCAACTACATCACCACTACTATTTTTACTAAATTTAGCTTTTGATTCATCAACAGTTAACATTGGCATCATTTTACCATCTTTAGTATAAACGCCATGATCACTAGCAGTCCATAATGCATCAAATGACCAATATTGTCCATCATATTCTAATTCAGTACTTACTGCATTAGTATCTGTTCCCCAGTTTAAAGTAAATCCACTAGAGTTATCAGATTTTAAAACTTCAAAGAAATTTAATGGATCTAAAGGATTACCTTCAACTCCACCAAATCCGAAATCAAATTGACCAACCATCATTTTTTTATAATAAATATCAGACCAAATTGTTCCAAACCATTGATCAAATTTAAGTACAATTTTTCCACCACAAACTGATTCATCATTGAAGCATTTTTGAATATATGAAACTAAATCATTTGCCATTGAAGTTATTTGAGATTCTGCTTGCCATCCCATTTGTAATGTAATTACTGTTGGGTTTTCTTTTGTTCCATAAGTATAATGTCCTGCAGCAACTTCTTCTTCAACAGCTTTTTTAAATAAAACTTTCGCAGCTTCTACACTAAATCCAAAAGTTTCAGGAGATCTATCTTCAAGATTAGCTTGATGTTGTTCTGTGCTATTATAAGTAATACCTTTTTCAGGATCAATTAAATATCCAGAACCAAAGAAATCTTGAGAAGGATGTTTACCTCTATTTTCAGCAAATTCTTTTCTATTAATTGCAGCATTAACACCTTTTAAGAAATTATCATTAGACATGATTGGTTTACATTTCCATGCTTGCGATTCATTTTCAATTTGAGAAATAGTACCTTTTGTTCCAAATAATGAGTTCCATGTTGTTTGATCACAAGAATTAACATTTAATTTAACTGTTTTACCATCATTAGTAATAACTGTTCTTTTATCATTTTTATAAGCTGCTAATTGAGTTGAAGGAATACCTGTAGCATCTAATTTACCAGCTAAGAATTCTCTAAATCCAGCTTCTTGATCAGATTGAGCAGCAGATAAAATATTAACATGAACTCCTTCAATTCTATATAAATTTTTATTTTCTTCTTCTTTAAATTGAACCCATAATGGATTTCTTTTAAAAACAATTCTTTGATCACTTGTCCAGTTTTCAAGCATATATGGTCCAACAGATAAAATATTATCTAATGGTGATCTTGATAAATCAGTAGTAAAATTACCATAATTTTTAATACCACCAATGTCTATTAAAAATTCTGCAGGTAAAGGTTCATATAAAGATGAATTTAAATAATACATTGCATAGAATCTATTAGTAGGTCCACCTAATGTAAATGTTAATGAATTATCGCTTGCATCAGATTTAATTCCTACTTTAGACCATGCTTCTTCATTAAATCCATTTCCAGAACTATTATAATAATTTGCTGCTCCAACAATACTTGAAGCACCAGATTTACCTGATAATTCAGCACCTCTAGCTAAACCATTTTGTTTCGTTAATAAAACTTTAAATGCATTTACATAATCTTCAAGCTTAACTCCTTTATTAGCCCATTTACCTTTATGATGTGTTGATAAAGTGTTATAAACTAAGCCATCAGCTTCTGTTTTTACTTTAATCTTCCACGTTGTAGCATATCCGTCTTCATCTGGATTAACTGCAATTGGGAATTCTTTAGCTAATATTGGATACCATTCATATCCATCTTTAGTAGAATTCATTTTATTACCATAATATGATGATGAAATGTAATTATATAAATCACTAACTTGACTACCTTTATCATTTAAATAATTAATAGTAGCAGGATCATTTGGTTCATAAGTATGATAATATTTTCTATAAGCTGCAGTAGGTTCAGCAGAACTAGGTAATTCTTCTAAAATATTACCTTCTGTTAAAATACCAAATCCATAATTAGGAATAAAATTTTCTGTTCCTTTTTGAATACGTGTATTGTACATTGCGTATCCACCATCCTCGTAAAGAGTAATACCAGTTAAATTATTATTCATTGCATAAGATTCTAGTTTACCAAGAATTTCTGCTCTTTCATCATAACTAGCTTTTGCATACAATTTTATCTTTTCACCACTTTGCATTACGGGTTGAGAAGATGTTGTTCCTCCTGTTGATGAACTACCAGAAGATGACACTTCATGATGATCACACCCTGCAACAAGTGTGGCTAATAATAAAAGTGCCAATGCCATTTTTTTCTTTTTCATTTTTGTTCCTCCCTTTTCGTATTACAAAACAAAATGTCAATTTAGACATATATGCTATTTTGTAAACAACTGGTTAAATATACATATGATTATTTAAACCAAATTTTGTTTTGTATTTATTATTATTTATATTTTTATTATTTATACAAGAAGAATATTACTTTTTTATTCTTTTTTTGTAAAATAAAAAATTGAATATATATAAATTTAATATAAAAATAGATAAATATTCAATTTTTTAATAATTAATATTTTTTAAAACTATATATTTTTAAATATTATTAATAAAATTATACTTATAATTATAAAAATTAATCCTATTATTAAATAAGGTGTAAATGAAAAATTTTCTTTTTTTCTTTTCATAATTTTCATTTGTTTATAATTATAAAAATCATTATTTTTATTATTCGTTTTTGAATAAGAATTCTTTATATAAGTAAATGAATAAGCAAATGTATCAAATGCACCAAAATACGATAATAAAGATAATAAACCAATAACAAAAGTTATCGTGCCACTTATAAAAAATGCATCAACAAAGCCGATTAATGTAAAATTTTTAATAAATGAAATTAATAAACATACAATTGATGTTAAAATAAATATCAATAAATATTTAATAGGTGAATGAAATATAATTTTTTGTTTATTCATAATTTAGCTCCTTTGCTAGATTTTAAATAAATTTTATTTAATAAACAAGTAAATTATAATATTTTTTCAATTCTAAACACTACATTTTTTCCTTTTTTAAAATCATCATATGATAAAGTACCTAAACATTTATTATTAGAAGAATTAATTTTATTAGCTAAAGAAAATCCTACAAAAGTAGAATTATTAGATAAAAATCCTTTTATATGATTTTGTTCTTTACCAAAAAAAGTAATATTATTCCTATCAATATTTAATAATAATTTTGGTTTTAAATAATCCATTCCAAAAGGCGATAATGATTTAATAAATAAATAATTTTCATAATTAAGATCTTCTTTTTCAATCATTAAATATTTTTCTTCTTCTAAGTTAATTTCAATATCTTTAGTATATTCATTTAATTTATTAACAAATTCATTATAATTTTCTTCTTTAATAGATAATCCACCAGCTTCTTCATGGCCTCCATAAACTAATAATAAATTATTTAAATAAGAAAAAGCATCAACTAAAGAAAAACCTTTTATTGATCGAGCCGACCCTTTTAAAACATTTTGTTCGTTAGATTTAGTAAACACAATACAGGGTTTATTTACTTCATTTAAAATTTTAGCGGCCACTAAACCAATTACTCCTTCAGATGTATTATCTAATCTTTCAACAATAATTTTTTTATCTTTATAAGAATTCAAATCTAATTTATTAACAGTATTTAATAAAATATTTTTTCTTAAATTATTCCCTTTTTGTCCCAATTTTATACTTTGCATAAGACTTTGAAAAATAAATGTTGCAAATTTATGCAATTTAGGATATAATTAAAGTATGCAATTATCTTTAAAGAAAGATTGAGGCTTTTAACAGCCCCGAAATCAAAGTAGA
>URVS01000073.1 GCA_900551385.1 uncultured Mollicutes bacterium
CGTAATTTTAATGATTTTGAAAAATATAAAAACTCTATACCTGAAATAATATTGTCTAATGTGGCTGGTGAGATATATTTATTTGAGTCCATGTTGAATAGAGAATATTATGATAAAGATTTAATTGATGAATATGGTCCTGAAGTTTTGATAATTGATAGAAATGAATTTGAAAATATAAATAAACAAAAGCCATTAATAAAGCCTAATGAATATGAATATAAAGAATTTGTGGGTTTAACAAAAACACATTATTTTGTTAAATATTGTTATTTGTTAAATAATGGTGAATCTGGATTTTTGGTATATGTTATTAATAAACTGTTGAATTTAAGCGGATTTGCTAATTCATATATTACTTCTCATGCAAAAGAAGTTTTAAGTGATTCAATTATTGCTGAAATTTTATCGATAATTGAGAAAA
The DNA here is from genome assembly GCA_900551385.1 of uncultured Mollicutes bacterium. Taxonomy (GTDB): domain Bacteria; phylum Bacillota_I; class Bacilli_A; order RFN20; family CAG-449; genus CAG-449. The sequence continues at coordinate 425 of URVS01000073.1, forward strand.
CAAAAATGATTTTAAATAAAGATTTTGATTATTTGCAGGTATTTGATATTAAAAGATTATCAAATGATATTATAAAAATTCATCATTATCAAGAAGTGCCAGCATTTAGTAGAATATATTATTTAAATGATTCAACTTGTGTAGAGTGCAAGTTATTTTGGATTAGTGAAAAAGATGAAAATAATGAAGAATATTCAACGCTTATGTTGGCAGAGGATTATTAAAATGAATAAGTGTTTGCCGTGTAAAAGAAATAATATTATAAATAAAAATCAAAATGCAAAAAGATTGGCTGAAGATTTTAAAAAGTCAAAAAAAGATATTTCAATTTTTGTTTGTAAAGAAATAATAATTGAAGATAATAATGGAAATAAAAAAATCGCAAGAGAAACTCAATTTATAAATACTATGAAACATATTAAAGGAGTTTATATTAAAAAATAATGTAAGAGGGTATATAAAAGCCCTCTTTACTTTAATTTTTTTATTAATGTTAAATCACTAAAAAATTGCTTGCATGAATATTTAATATTAAGTGTTTTTGAAATATTACTTATTATATAAGATAAATCATCAATAGAAAAACAACTTTTGTTGTTGAAGTTTATAAGATATCTTTGAACAACGTTTCTACTAATTGAATATTGTTCACTAAATCTAGTTAAAAACTTTTTTTCATATTTGCAAATATTATTGTTATTTATCATAGATTTAAAGGTTGAAGTGATTGTTGAATTTTTAGTGTTAAATGATTTTGATGTTTTTAAATAAGTTATTGTGTCGATATAAATTTTTAATTGAGCATTTGAAAATGAATTATAATTAATTGATTTTAAATATGTTAATAAATAGTCATTATTAATAAGTGTTAAACTAAGTATTTTTTTCTTAATTCTAAATATTTTGATTCTTATATTTTCAGGAACGATTATATTTTGATGTTGTAAAATGAATTGCTGATTATAAAAATCTATTGTTAATTTATGTAAATAATGAATACTATAAATATCTTTAATGGAACAATCAATATTTGAAGCAATCAAAATTGATAAAGAATAATCTTCATCTTTTGAATTATGGCTGTTAAAAGATCTAAGTCTATTATCTATTTGTCTTTTAGTGTTTTTACTTATTTCTAAACTTTTGAGCTTATCAAAATAATGTTTATAAATGTTTTGCCGGTTTGAAATATAATCATAATAGAAAGTATCGTTAATCATATTAATATTTTAATAAGATAATAAACTAAAATCAATAAACTTTTTTCGCAAAGTGTACAATCACAAATGGACAAATTATTGTATGGTTAATTTTAAATAACCATAATAAAGGAGAAGATATGCCAAGTTTTAAAAAAAATTTTAAATACTGCACACTAGAAGCACATAACAAAAATGGACGGAATATTTGAATTATATGGTTTATTTGAAGTTAAATATATTATTGAACCAATTAATGCAAATCCAATTGAAGATGTAAGATTATATCTAAAGACGATAACATCTAATTCTAATGATTCAAGAGAATTTGAAATTTTAACTTCACAATTAGTTGATATTAAAGAATTAGAAAGAATTTTATTCAATAATTACATTATTTTTGTCCCTAAATATGTTTGTCTAGTTCAACTTTATATTAATGAAGAAATATTGCGTTGTAAGAAACATAATAAAATAATATATGAAACAGGTATAATTGGTTGGCAAAAAATTAACGCTATTTCAAATAATTATCAATTTTTGCTTAGTCCATTAACTAATAATGGCGTTGAAGTAAAATATTATGATAATTTTATGAAATTCAAATATGGTAGTGAACAAGGTCAAATTGAATTCATTAAAGAAAATATAATTCCATATAAAGAAACTAGGTTAGCAATGACACTGGGATTAGCTAGTATTTTAGCTAGTTTTATTGAACAGTTTAAAAGTATAGGAACTTTAGTTATTAACGTAAGTGGAAAATCATCAACTGGAAAAAGTACAATTGCTGAATTGTCCGCTTCATTTTTTGCTTCACCTGAAACATCTAATTATGGAATTGTTAGAACATTTAACGCAACAAAAAATTTTATTTTTGGAATGAGTGAAGGTAGAAATGGTATCCCTATTATTCTTGATGATGCAAATGCAAATAGAAATGAACACGATAAAGCGGATTTGATATATCAATTTGCAATGGGTGAACCTCGTGGAAGATGTAATAATGTTGGAAGTGTTCAGCAAAAACGCGTTGGTTGGAGTGGACTTGTTATAATCACTTCAGAATCACCAATTTTAGAAAATGAGAAAGTTTCTAGTGGTGCTTTAGTTCGTTGTATTACTCTTGATTCAGTGGCGTGGACTCAAAGCGCTGAACATAGTGATAAGATAAAAGAAGGCGTAAGAGCAAATTATGGTTTTATTGGTGAACAATTTGCAAATTATATTTTAACATTAAATAGTCATGATATTTTGAAACTTTATGAAGAACATTATCAAACTATTGTTAAACGAATGGTAAAAAAAGATTCTTTAACAAATAGAATTGCAAGTAAGCTTGCTATTATTTCGTTGACTGCACATTATATTAAAGAATTTAATAATGAATTTTCAATTGATGAAAATGAAATAATTGATATGTTAATTGATTATGAACAATCAGCATTTGATGAAAGAAGTGTTGGCGATAAAGTGTTTGAAGAATTGATTGAATTTATTTCAATGAATTTAAGAAATTTTTGTATTTATAGAAAAGGAAATTATAATAGTTCAGAAGATAAAAGAGTTTTTACTGAGCAATTTGCTGGTAGTAAATGTTATGGAATGATAACACGTTCATTAGTAGATGAAGGTAATGTTTGCATTTTAAAACCAGTTTTCGATGAATTTTTAAGTAAAAATCATATAAAAGAAGGTAAATCAATTCTTAAAGAATGGATTCAGAAAGATTTGATTGTTGGCGATAAAGACCATAATACAGTAAAAATAAATCGTGAATATGTAAAAGGACGTTGCATTAAAATCAAGTATAGTGCAATTAATAAGTATTTCCCAGATAATAGTGAGGAGATTTTTGGTTATGGCGAAAGTAATCCACATTGGTAAAAAAGAATTATATCAAGTGAAAGGTCAAAATATTGATGTTTCAAATATTGATAATCAACTGATAGAAGAAAACAAAAATAATGTTGTAAGAGCAATTATGGAAATCAAAAGGAGTAAAGATAATGAATAATTCAAGAGCAATTTATGAATATGAAATAGCGTTATTCAAAACGATATTAAATAAAAAGAAAATGAAAGAAAAGACAAAAGATTTAAAGAAATTAAGATGTGCGATTTATGCTCGTAAGTCGCAAATTGATGAGAAAGATACTTCATTAATAACACAAATTAATTATTGCACTGATTTAATAAGTCAGTGCGATATTTTAGAATTAACATCAACATATCAAGAAGATAATCGTTCTGGAATGTGGGATAATAGAGAAGAATTTCAAAAAATGATAAGTGCAGTAGAAAAAAATGAAATTGATGTTGTAGTTGTCTATAAATGGGATAGATTTGCTCGTAAATCTTGTGATACTCAAATTTATTATAATAAAATTGTTCAATGTGGTGGCACTGTGTTAGCGGGCGATAGTACATTTAATATTGACTCTGCTCAATCGTTATTTATGCAACAAATCATGTGGAATAATTCAGAATATCAAGCTCGTGCAACTGCTGAAAGAGCGATTCAAACAATGATTAATATATCTAAGCAAAATCGTTATGTTGCTGGTAAAGCACCATATGGTTATAATCAAGTAAATCAAAAACTTGAAATAAATATTGATGAAGCAATCGTTATTAAGAGTATATTCGAAAAACTTTCAGCGGGTGAATCAATAATAAATGTTGTTGAATATTTAAAAGAGAAAGGTATTAAAAATAGAAATGATAATTTCTTCTCTAAACAAAATATTTCTTACATTGCAAGAAATAAAATATATATTGGAACGCTTTGCTATAATAAATTTGGAGCAAGAAAACAAAAACATCGTATATTACAAAAAGATTTTGAAGAAGTTATTATTGAAAATTCACACGATAATATAATATCTAAAGAAACGTTTGATAGAGTTCAAAATATTCTTGATAATAAGAAAAAATGCAAATTTCACGATTCGGGTCATGTTTATTTGCTTGCTGGATTAATTAAATGTAAATGTTGTAATAAAATAATGGTTGGAAATAGTCAAAGAGGTCGGTAGAAAAAAGCAAACATATTATTCGTATGCTTGTCCGAATCATCAAAAAAATATTTGCAAAACAAAAGCAATAAACGCTGATTATATTGAAAATTATGTAATTGATATTGTATTAAAAATAATTAACAATTCTTCTTTAGATGATAATTTTAAATCAATATTAAAAGAAACAACAACATTTACTAAATCAATGTTAACTAAAAATCAAAATGCTTTAGTTAATTCACACAAGTTATTAGATAAGTACATAAGCAATTTAGATAGTTTTAATAATTCAGAACCAATAAAAAAACAATGTGAAAAGCGTATAAATGAAATAAGCCTAGATATAGAAAGATATGAAAATGAAATATCTTCATATCAAGAATCTTTAAATGATATTGATAATTTTAATGATTTTAGCCTTACGAAAAAAGAAATATTATCTAATAGAATTGTTGCAAGAAATCTTATTAAATTAATAATTAAAGAAATCATTTATGATGAAGAAATTAATGATATTCAAATTGAATTAATCTAAATTTTTTACTGAACTAATGCTTGAGTTGCATTAGTTCATTTTTTTGAAAAATAACGATTTATATTTATATATTATAAAATTGTGAGGCGAAAAAGATCTATTTGATGAAAGAGAGAAAATATGGAAAATAAAATATTGGCTTGTGCTTATACTAGATTCAGTACAGATAATCAAAATCAAAGCAGTACATTAGGACAACTTAGGTCTATTAAATCATATTGTGAAAAAAACAATATAGAAATAATTGAAACATATATTGATGAAGCTCAAAGTGGAACAAATATGGAAAGAATAAACTTTCAAAGACTATTAAAAGATGCACCGAATGCTTTGTGGAGTACAGTTGTCGTTTATAATATGTCAAGATTATCGCGTTCAGTAAAAGATACTTTAACCATTAAAGAAGAATTCAAGAGAATGGGAAAAAGAATTGTTTCAGTTATTGAAAATCAGGATGAAACACCTGAAGGCGATTTCTTTAATCTTATTACTTATGGAATGAATGAGTTATTTGTTAAGCAGTTTAAACGTGATTCATGGCGTGGCATGATGACAAACGCAATTGATGCTAAATATTTAGGTGGAAAAATTCCTTATGGATATACCATAACAAAAGACAAAAAATATATGATTAATGAAAATGAAGCTGAAATTGTAAGATTTATTTTTAACGAAATAATCAATGGTTCTAGTTATAGCGAAATATTAAAAAAGATATCTGAAAATGAAACATATAAAAAAGAAAGGAAAATAGGTAAAACAACAATTGAATACATAATAAAAAACGAAAGATATGCAGGCGTTTATCTTTGGAACGTTAATAAAAGAATTCATAATAATGGACATACACATAGCTTAAAAAATGACCCATCAGAAATTATTCGTATTAAAAATGGAATACCTGCAATTATCGATAGTGAAACATTTAATAATGCACAAAAAATAATTGCTAGTAGGAAAAGCAATAAGAAACGACCAACAATATCTAAATATTTTTTAACTGGTTTAGTTAAATGTGGAATTTGTGGTTATTCATTTTATGGATATCATGGTTTTAAATCAAATTATGATGTTCGATGTTATTATTCTTGTACGCATAAACGTTCAACTTCAAATTGTTCATCAAGTGCCATTCATATGGATTATTTAGATAATTATATTTGTAAACTAGTTGAAAATGTTATTTTAAATATAAAAAGTTCTAATACTTATAAAGATGTAATTAATAATTATTACAATGTAAAAAAAGAACTTAAAGATAAAAAGATTGATGAGTTAAATCTACAAATTCAAAACCTTGAGAATATAAAAAATGAATATGTGATTAAATTAAATGTTGCAAAAGATGATGAATATGTAGAATTAACTAATATGATTGGCGAAACATCAACTAAAATATCAATATTAAGTGAAAAGCTAAATAAATTGAAAAAAGAATTTATATTGCAAATAAATCTAAAAAAAGATTTTGTAGATAGTAGAATTAGAATGATAAAAAAAGAGTATATTAAAAATAAAAAAGAAGAAATTCATCGTTTAATTAATCAAATAATTGTTGGTGAAAAATTCATTGAAACAAACATAAGTTTAAGTTATCTATTTGATATTAAAGAAGATGATTTAATTATAAAAATAAAGGAATTAAGAAACCATTTTAGGCAATATTATCATTATGATGAAATAAATTTTACTATCGAAAATACAATCGCTTTAGGTGCGGACTTAATGATAAAAGAATTAAAAGATAGATTAAATAAAATCTAATTGAATAAATAAAAACTTGAGCAAAATATAACCATTTATAACTTATAGATGAAAACAAATCTTAAATTGAATAAATCTCGAAAT
>URVS01000074.1 GCA_900551385.1 uncultured Mollicutes bacterium
ATAGAAGAAGTTATTATAAATACTAATTTTAATGGTAGCGATAGACGGAAAGCATATTTATTATTTACAGATAAGATTAATAGTAAATTTGTAGTTGCTAACTTTAAGAGTGGAAAATGGTGGGTGGATACTGAAGAATATACACCAGGAATTAATGATGCTGTAATTGCTGAACTAATTGAAACTAATGACAGAGCTGATATAACCTTACTTACGAATGATTTTGAGTCAATTAAAGGTGAAGATGGAGATGATGCATATACTGTTAATTTAACAAATGAAAATCATACAGCAACCTGTGATAATGAAGGAAATTTATTAGATGGTGAAATAGAAAAAGTAAAAACAGAAATACATGTTTTTAAAGGAACTCAAGAAGTTCCTTTTGTTGTTTCTAAAGAAGATGTAGGATGTACTTCAATTTACGATTCGAATTCTAAATTGTTAAAAGTTACTCATATCGAAGATATGTCTGCTACAGTTACTTTAAATATAAGAGTAGATAATGTTGATTTTACTAAAGCAAAATATGTTAAAAATGTTTCTGATCAAGGTGATTATTTAGGTGGATGTCCTACTACTGGAGATGTAAATGTTTTAGTTTTGCCAATAGAATTTTCTGATAAAAAAGCAAGTACAAATGGATATAGTATTGAAAATATCAAAACAGCATTCAATGGTAAAAAAGCATCATCTAATTTAAAATATCCAAGTGTTAGTGAATTTTATAATACTTCAAGTTATGGCAAGTTAAATCTTAATTTTGATGTATTAGATAAATGGTATTCTCCAAGCAAAAACAGTTCATATTATATAGAAATGTCTGAAAATCAAAACCCAGATCAAATAATAATAAATGAAATATTAAAAAAATTAATTAATGAAGGAAAAAATTTAAGTAAATATGATTCTGATAATAATGGAATTATTGATGCAATTGTAGTTATTAATACTCTAGATATTGATTATGATGTTACTCTTCAATGGGCTTATAGATATTGGAATTATTCATATGCTGATGTTAAATATGATGGATTATATATGAAAGATTATTTGTGGTCATCTTATAATTTTCTAAAAGAAACATCAGATGGATTTAATGGAACACCAAACAATACTTATACATTTATTCATGAATTTGGTCATGTTTTAGGCGCAGATGATTATTATGATACATCTTATGTTAATAATCCTAATAATAGTAGTCCATTAGATGGTAGAGATGTTATGGATAGTGATTTTGGTGATCATAACCCATTTACAAAATTTAATTATGGTTGGCTAACTAAATCAAGATTAATTACTACTGAGACATCAACAACAGTTAATTTAGATGATTTTTCTAAAGCTGGTGATAGCATTATAATTGCTAATAATTGGGATGATAATTTAGGTGCTTATCAAGAATATTATGTATTAATGTATTTTAAAAATACTGGATTAAATGAAGATAGCAATTATTTTTCTTATCAAGGTGTGGCAATGTATCATGTTGATAGTTCTTTATATGAATTTATAGAACAAAATCAAAAATATTATAGTGTTAGAAACAATAATACATTTTATGGAGAAAATGCAAAACCAAATTATTTAATAGAACTTGTTAGCAGTGGTAGTAAGATTGTATATCAAACAAATGCTGAATCATCAAAAAATATAATTGATAATCAAGGAAATAAAATATCTTATTATTTCAAAGTTAATTCATTGGGTAGCACAAGTGCACAATTGACATTTACTAAAAATAAGTAAAGAAGTGAAAAAAATCACTTCTTTTTTTTATTATCATAAAATAAAGAGGTGATTATATGAGAATAAGACATACATCAAATGAGATAAATTTATTAGGTAGATTAATGAGAGCAGAAGCTGTAGGAGAAGGTATTTTTGGAATGAAACTTGTAGGGAATGTTGTAGTTAATAGAGTTGTATATACTTGTAAACCATTTAAAAAAATTGACACTATTTATAAAGCTATATATCAAAAAAATCAATTTGAAGGAATAAGCATTTCTTTATTTAATGCTCAAGCTAGATCTAAAGAACGAAAAATAGCTTATGATTGTATAAAATATTGGCGAGCATATCCAGCATATTCAGCATTATATTTTCAAAATCCTGGAAAAGGTAAATCTTGTAAAAAAGATTGGTATGGAACATTAGTGGGTAGATATAGACATCATTGTTTTTATAATCCAACAAAGATTTGTAATTTATAAAAATTTAATATATTAAATATAGATAAAAAATATAATTAATAAGAAAAAAATGTATTGATAATTTAATATTTAAGAGTAAAATGTTTTTTCGTGGAAGAAGTAATTATGAAAGAAATGTTTTTGAAATTAAAAGAAATTTTTAAACCTATTGATCTTACTAAAGGAACATGTTGGAAAACTATATTAGTTTTTTCTTTGCCTGTTATTTTGTCTTATTTATTACAACAAATATATTCTATTTCAGACGCTTCTATTGTAGGACAAACATTATCTTCAAGTGAAGTAGCAGGAGTAAATGATACAACATCGTTAGTATTTATATTTTTACAATTTGCTTTTGGTGTTACTGCGGGATTTTGTGTTATTACTTCTAATAATGTAGGCTCAAAAAATATAAAAGGTGTAAAAAAATCTTTTGCTACTCAAATTATTTTATCATTAATTTTATCAATCATTTTAACAATTATTGCCTTATTATTTTTAAATCCTATGTTAACAATTATTAATATTACACCTAATAATAAAGATGTATATGAAGCAGCATATACATATTGCTTTGTTATTTTTGCTGGTATTGTAGGACAATTATTTTATAATTTTATTTGCTCTTTTTTAAGAAGTATTGGTGATTCATTCACACCACTTATGTTTTTATTATTTTCAACAATATTAAATATATGTTTAGACTTATTATTTATTATTACTTTTAAATGGGGTGTTTTTGGCGCGGCAATTGCTACTGTTTTAGCACAAGTAATTAGTACAATTGCTTGTTTTATTTATACATTCATTAAATATAAAGAGTTAAGATTACATAAAGAAGATTTTAAAATTAATTTAAAAGATATTACATCTCATTTATATCAAGGCATACCTTTGGGTTTACAATTTTCTATTTTAGCAATAGGCATAATTGTGTTGCAAAGTATGGTTGTTAAATTTGATATGATTGATGGAGTAATGGTATCTAATGCGGCTCAAAATGGTTTTGGAGCTGCTAATAAATTGTATTATTTGATTTCTACACCTTTAAATGCATTAGGAGTGGCAATGACTAGTTTTACTGCTCAAAATTTAGGCGCTAGAGATTATGAAAGAGTAAAAAAAGGTACATTACAAGCTCTATTAATGATGGTTATAATTGCTTTTATTTCTTCTTGCATTAGTTTTTTATTAACAATTAATGGTGCTTATTTATATGTGTTTTTAAGTCCAGATAAAGTAACTAGTGAAACTATTAGATATGGTAATTCTTATATTTACGTTGATTTTATTATGTTTATTTTTGTGGGTTTTATTTATATTGTAAGAAATTGCATTCAAGGAATAAGAAAATCTCAATATGTTTTAATTGCAGGTTTTGCTGAATTAGTTGGTAGAATTTTAGTTTGTATTTTTGTTCCTAAATTATTTTGCAATGGTAATGTTGATGCTTTAGCACCTTCTATTGCTTTTATTAGCTTATGTGCTGCAGATCCAGCAGCATGGATTTGTTCTGATTTAGTTTTAAGTATTCCTTTTATAAAAAATATTTTAAAGAAAAATTATTTATATTTAGAAAAACAATCTCTTAAATAAAATTATTAACAATATTAAAATAATACTTGATGGTAAAATAATAATTAATGGATTAAATTCTTTAAAATAATCATTATCATAAATTAATTTTACTTCAAAAATTGTTTGTTTATAATTTTCTTTATCATCTAAAATATATTCAATTTCAGCATATTTAATGTCTTTATTAAGAAGTGTTTGATTATTTACCCATTGAAAAGAAGATGGTAAAGGAATGTCATTTAATGTTTTTTGGTTTTTATGTACTTCAACAGAAGTAATAATATTATCTGGTTTATCACTTTTTTCGATTATAAAATTTATTGTTTTAGTGCCTGTAAAATTATTGATTCCTGTAATTAAAATAGTCGCATTACCTGCATTGATATTATTATCATAATTTAAAAAATAATCTTGTTTTTCTATTAATAAATTGTTATTAAATGATATTTTTAAATCTTTAAATTGTTTATTTTTATTATAAACATTTTGTTTTTTATCTAATTCAAATAAACAATTATTAATATCATTAGGATTAATATTAAAAAATACTGTTTTATTTCCATAATAATTATTTAATCCAGAAATAGTAATTTTACCTTGTCCTACATTGATATTGTTTTCAATATCTAGAGAATAATTTTCTTTATTAATAATATTATTATCAAGTTTTACTTCAATATTAGGATTAATTGGTGAACCTGTATAATAATAATTATCATTAAAATTTATTTCTGCTTGAGATAAATCAAAATTATTTTTTTCTTTTAAAATTGTGTATGCTTTAATTCTAGGAGTAAAATAGTTATATTTGACCCAATCTGTATTATAACGATAACTATTACCTAATCCATTACTAACTGCAATAGAAGCATCATTATCTAAATTGTTTACACTTAAACAAACACTAAAATATGAATTTTTTTTAATTTTAATTAAATCGTTTAATTCAATTGTATGAATACCTGGATATTTAAATGTTTCTTCTTGAGAATAATGATTTTCACTTACTGGATTATCACTTTCTACATTAGTATATATATCAAGCTTACAATTAACATTATATCCATTAATACTTATATTAATTGCTTTTATATATTCATCCTTATTATCACCTTTTTGAGCTTTAAAAATATTACTTGCTTTAGTTAAGTTTGTAGAAATAGAATCATTTAACATACCATCATAAAAATAATTAAAATCATATTTATCTTTTTTAGCGTATTTAAAACTATAACATTGAGAACTTAAATTATTATAAGATAAATAAAAATAAGGTAATGAAGAATAACTATTTTTAATTAACCAACCACCATTTTGATTACTTGCTTTAGGATAATAATTATTGGCATCAATTGTATCATCCCATCCTATAATAGTACAGGCATGACTAATACCTATTTTATCTTCTATAGCGTTATAATATTTGGTTTCTCTATTGTTATTATAAGAAAAAGTAACTGCACCATGATTAATGATATTTTCTTTAATTTGATTAATTGTTTCTTGTAAAGTAAATTTATTTGTATCAATATAATTTGCTTCTTCTAGTTTGTATTCACTATAAATAAAAGGGTCTATATTTACTGGATCATTATAATTAGTCGGTCCATACCATTGAGAAAATAAACTTGTAACAATTGAAGGACTTCCACTAGCTTTAAGATAATCGGAAGTAGTTTCATTTTCAAAATAAGCATTATTTAATGGTTCTTCTTTTCTATAAAAACGATTATACGCGACAGAAGTAGGATTAAGATTAACATTAGAAGATAATTTATCTTTTAAAATTGATGTTTCACTAGCACTGATGGAGGCATAAGCCCAACATAAATTAGTAGAACCTTGATCTTTAACAGGTGTAACAATGTTATCATTTCTAGCATCATAAATAAGGTTGTTTTGTTGAGTAATAAATAAAGGTAATAAAAATAATAATAATTTCATATTTTAATTATAAAATCTAATTATAAATTGAAAATAAACTTTAATAAAAATATAAATAATAGTATTATTTTTATGAGGTTAAATTATGATAAATATTGTTTTGTATCAACCAGAAATCGCTGGCAATTGTGGTAACATTGTGAGAACTTGTGCATCAATTAATGCTAGATTGCACTTGATTCATCCACTTGGATTTTCTTTAGATGAGAAAAGCTTTAAAAGAGCAGGTATGGATTATTTTCTTGATTGTGAAATAATAGAATATAATTCAATAGAAGAATTTTATCAAAAACATCCTAATCAAGAAATATTTTATATAACTAGATATGCTAAAAAAGTTTATTCAGATGAAGATTATTCTTTACCTACTAAAGATTATTATTTTATGTTTGGTAGAGAATCTACAGGTATCCCTTATGATATATTAAAAAATCATATAGAACATTGCTTAAGAATACCAATGCAAAGAAATGCTAGAAGTCTTAATTTAAGTAATTGTGTTGCCTTAGTTAGTTATGAAGCTTGTAGACAACAAGATTTCTATTTGCTAGCGACTGAAGAAACTTTTAAAGGTGCTGATTTTTTATTAAAGGAGTAAAAATTTATGTTTAAAAAAGAAAATTTAGATTTGATTAGAGAAAAAATAAAAAAAGACCATTTAAAAGGATATTTAATTGTTACTGGTGATCCTCATGCTTCTGAATATGCTGGAGAATATTTTTTAGAAGAAAGAAAAAATGCTTGTCCATTTTCTGGTTCTGCTGGACAAGTTTTAATTACTTTAAATCATGCATATTTATTTTGTGATGGAAGATATTGGCTACAAGCTGAAAAAGAATTAGCTTCATCTAGTATTGATGTAATGAGAGTAGGAGACAAAGACGTTTTAAATTTTGATGAATTTATTAATGAAAATCATATAACACCTTTAGGAATTAATACATTAATGATTTCTGAAAATACATTTAATAAATTTATTAATAATGGCATAGAAATTAAAAATGTTGATTATTCACTTGAACATGAAAAAAAATTAAGCAAAGAAAAAATTTATAATATTGATGAAAAATTATTTTCTTTATCATATTTAGAAAAAATAAATCAAATAGAAGAAAAATTGAAAAAAAATCATGCTGAAGCTAATTTAGTTACAACATTAGATGATATAGCTTGGATATTAAATATTA
>URVS01000075.1 GCA_900551385.1 uncultured Mollicutes bacterium
TGGAAATAATGTTACTATGCAAATAATAGCTATTATTGGTTTTACAATGAATTTTTTAGTATTATTTTTCTTAATTGCTTTAATGACTAGTAAAAAATTAAAAAATGCAATTATATGGATATTAATAAAATTGTCTTACATAAAATTTTTGCATAATTTTTTAGAGAACAAAATTCATCATGTAGAAGAATATATAGATCAAACTCAATCAGCATTTAAATCTTTATGGAAACATAAATTATTATTTGTTGTTTGCTTGATAACTAAAGCTATTACAATGGGTATATATTATGCAATTACATTTTTTATCATTAGAGCGTTACATGTAGATATTAATTTTGATCATTTGTTCTTAGTTATATTTGGTTCAGCTTTTGCAATTACAATGGTTGTATTTTTACCTACTCCTGGTAGCAGTGGAGGTATTGAATTTGCTTTTGCTGCAATTATTAGTGCATTATCTACTAATGCTTCTGGAGCCTTAAGCAATGCAGGTATGCTAATATGGAGATTAATGACTTATTATTTAACAATGCTTATTAGTTTAGGATTTTATATTGGTTTTGAAATCAAAGTTAAAATTGATAATAAAAAAATGGCAAAATTAGGAAATAAATTAGAGGAAGAAAAATGATTCCAATTATTTTTTGTGGCAATAAAAAAATATTTAAAGGTATTTATTTATGTTCAATAAGTATTGCTAGAAGAACAAAATCAGCTTTAGAAATTCATATTTTTACAATGAATTATCTTCAAACAGATGAAAACAATTTAATGATAAATAATGAACAAACTTTAAAACTTGAACAAGATATTAAATTATTTAATCAAAATAATAAAGTAATTCTTCACGATTTAAGTAAAGAATTTGCTAGAGATTTTTCTCATAGTGTTAATGTAAAAAATGAATATACCCCGTATGCTTTTTTAAGGTTATATGCTGATGAAGTTATTAATGAAGAAAAAGCTATTTATTTAGATGCAGATACAATGTGTAATAGAGATATTAATGAATTATATAATATTGATATTAATGATTATGAATATGCTGCATGTTTAGATTATATGGGGAGATTTTGGGTTGATAGAAAATATATTAATTCAGGAGTGATTTTATTTAATTTAAATAAAATAAGAAATACAAGATTATTAGCTAATTGTAGAAGATTATTAGTGGATCATAAATATAAAATGCCTGATCAAACTGCTTTATTTTTATTAGGGAAAAAAGTTTTAATCTTACCAAGAAAATTCAATGAACAAAGAAAAGTAAAAGAAGATACTGTTATAAAACATTTTAATAAAGGTGTTAAATATTTTCCTTTTATTTATGTTTATAATATTAAGCAATGGGAAATTGAAAAAGTTCATAAAAAATTAAAAATTCATAGTTTTGATATAGACTATGAATTTTATAAAAATAATTATATTGATTAATCAAGAGCCATTGATAAAGAAACAAATAAATTTTGTACATTAACTTCTAAATTTGCATCAGCATTTGTTTTTCTAATTGTTAAACATGGGTGATTAGGATCAACATTTGTTATTATTTCAATTTCTTGAGAAAGCATATCTGTTGAGAATTTAGCATCATTATAAATGGCTCTAATTCCTTTTTTTGGATTTGTAAAATATACTTCGATTGATACAGTGCCTCCATCATATAAAGAATAACCTACTGATAAAGAACTACCATATTTACCATATCCAACATTTTGTTTTAAATAATTATTAAAATATTCTTCATTACATGTAAATGAAACAAATCCATCACGTGATAAATCAGAATAATCTTCAAATCTTAATCCTACTTGAAGAGGTAAATCACCATGGACTATTTCATCTTTAATAACATTATATGCACTTTTTAAATTCATTATTTTTTCCTCCAAATTTTATATTTGAATGATAAATAATAAATTAAAACATATCAATAATTTAAAAAACACTTGGCACAATGTTGGCATTAAGAATTAATTTTCTTTTCACTAAGACCAATTACATCATCAACTGGAGTAGAAAAAGCAATTCCTTGACCAGGAGTTTGTAAACCTACTTTTTGATATAAAGCATGTAAAATATTTTCTTTTATTTCTTTTTTTACTAAAATCATAACAATTTCTTTTTCTGGTTCAATAGAAATATTATATACTTGTTCACTTTCTTTTGATGCAGTTCCTCTAGCGCTTATAACAGTTCCACCACCTGCACCACATTCTCTGCTTGCTTCCATAACTGTTTCTGAAAAGCCGGCATTTACTATACAAAAAATCATTTCATAATTATTATCCATTTTATTTTTCTCCTTTTCTTTGAGGTTCAGTATTAGAAAGGAATTGATATACCATAACTCCAATTACACTTGATAAAGGAATTGTATATGCGATACCTTTTCCATTTTTTGTTTTTTCAAATCTATCTTCTAATGTTGATAAACAATCTTTAATTTTATCTTCTCTAATAACGCTTATTATTACTGCTTTATGATTATCTCCTAAAGATAAAAATAAATTACTTGGAGCAGTACCTTTACCATAAATTACATATTGCATATTTACATCAAATGTTTCGATTGTATCAACATAAAATTCAGCTTTAGATCTTTCTACAATTGTAAATAATAATTTTAATTTATTAGGTGAAGTAAGAGAAGATGATTTATTGATAATTTTTTTAATCTTAGTCATATTTCCTCCTAGAAGTTGATGATTTCTTCATCATCAGCATTTAATATCTTTTTCATCATTAAATTACGTTTTAATCTTTTTGTAATAACGGCTTTGAATCCTAATAATTGAATAGAAATTAAAGGTGTCATGGCAACCATTGCAACTACTCCAAAAGCATCTGTTAAGACTTTACTATCTGATTGCAAAACTACACAAGCTCCAATAGCAAAAGGTAAAATAAATGAAGAAGTTAATGGTCCAGATGCAACACCACCTGAATCAAATGCTATAGCAGTATAAATCTTTGGTACAAAGAATGATAAACCTAAAGAAATAAAATATCCAGGAATTAAATAATAAAGAATAGAAAAATCATAAATAATTCTAATCATTGATAATAATATTGATGTTCCAACACCTAAACATAATGCAATTAACATAGCTCTTTTAGAAACGCCACCATTAGTAATTTCTTCAACTTGCTTAGTTAAAACATGGATAGCAGGTTCAGCTAAAACAACAACACAACCTAAAACAAATCCGAAAACAGTAATTAATAAAGGATGAGTAGAAGCTATTTGTGTTCCCATTTTATAACCTACTGGCATAAAACCTACATTTACTGCAGTTAAGAAAATAACTAAACCAATAAATGTATAAAGAATACCAACACCAATTTGTATTAATTTTTTCTTTGGTAATTTTAAATAAATTGATTGAATAATAAAGAAGAATATAACAATTAAACCTAATGCTATAGCAACATCTTTAGAAACAATTAAACTTTCATGGAAGAAATCAAATAAGAAATTTTCTCCAATTTTATAATCTGGTGTTACATAATTAATTCCACCTTTAGTAAATAATGATAATATTAATATAGCAAGAATTGGGCCAATAGAACATAATGCTACTAAACCAAAGCTATTCTCACTAGAATTTTTACCACCTAAAGTCATTGCAATACCAACACCTAATGCCATAATAAATGGTACAGTTATTGGTCCAGTTGTAACTCCTCCTGAATCAAAACCAAGTGCTAATAATTCACCTTTTCCTGTTAAAAACAACATAGCAGTTATTGCAAATAAAAACATATAGAAGAACATTATTAAGCTTGCTAAATCTTTTTTAAATAAAATTTTCATTACTGCAATAACAAGAAATGTTCCGACTCCAATACCTACTACAACAATTAAAACAAATGGTGTAATAATTTCTTTGACTTGATTAGCTAGAACTGTTAAATCAGGTTCAGCTATTGTTATTAAAACTCCTAAAACAAAACATACTATTAATATTAAGGGAATTTTTTTTGTTTTCATTAAAGATGAACCTACTTGTTCACCCATTGGTTGCATTGCTAAATCTGCTCCTAAATTAAATAATCCAATTCCTAAGATTAACAAAAGTGAACATACTAAAAATATTGTTACTTCATGTAAGGTTAGATTAATTAAAGGAGTAAAATTTAATATTGTTACAATTAATGTAACAGGTAAAATTGAAATTAGTGCTTCTTTTATTTTACTAATTAAATGATTTTTCATGTTACCTCCTTTTTTGATATTAATTAATGTAATTTAAGTTTAACAAAAAAATATCTAATATAATATTATTTTATAAAAATAAATATAAAAAAAAGCACATATAATGTGCTTTAGTGTTTTATAATTAGTTGAATTTAAATTTTGCAAAATAAGAATAAGGTCTTTCTTTTGAAAATGTAATCTTATCATAATCATTAGTTGGTATAGCAGTTTCAAAAGTAATACCAAAATTTTCATCATCGACAACTCCAGCAAGATTTTCTGTTTTATCAGGATGATTATATCCATATACAACAATAGCAGGATAATCAGTATATAATGTCATTTTTCTTTTTGATGTAGGATCGTATAAAATAGCAGAAGGAACTTTTTTATTTATACCGTCTAATAAGAAGATGTGATCCATACCATGACTACCATGATTCATTAAATTAGGATTTCTTAAATTGTTACCTAATTTAGTTAATTCTTTGTAATTTAAATATGTAGGGACATCTATAAAATCTTGAATAATTAATCCATCATCTAATTTAGATACTTTTGAGCTTCTTAAATATAATTCTTGATTATAGATTGGTTCAATTCCACCATTCAAATTTAAATAGACATGGGTAGTTAAATTCATTAAAGTAGCTTGATCACATTTACCATTAAATTTAATGTTTAATTCTTTTTTGTTTTCATAAATTGTATATACAATCTTTATTTTAGCATTTCCAGGGAAACCACCATCACCATCTTTTGAATTTAATGTAAATATAACATCTACTTTATTCTTGTTTGATTTAATTTCAAAATCATAAAATCTTAAACCATAATTTGAAGAGCCACTATGTAAACAATTATTTCCATCATTTTTTTCTAATTGATATTCTTTATTATTTACTACTGCTACTGCATCTTTTAATCTACCTGCTACTCGACCAACTAATTTACCAAAATTTGAACCTGAATGTAAAAATTCATTAAAATCTTTAGGACAAATTGTAGCAAAACCAATGTTTCCTTTTCTATCTGGATAACTAATATAATAAATAGCTGCTCCAAAATCTGTTAAACTAACTTCAAATCCAACATTATTCTTAATTGTTATAAGATTAACTTCTTCTTGGATTGATTGTTTTTTTTCAACTTTAATAATCATTTATTTTCCTCCACTATATTTATTAACAGTTTCTTCAAAAGTTTCTAATTTAACTAATTCTTGCTTTGATGAAGAATATTCTTTTAAAACATTTTTTAAAACTTCATCACTATGTAATGTTGTTTGTACTACATCATATTCATGAGCTTCTTTTTCTAATCTTAGAATATCATTTTCTAAAACTCTTATATCTTCAAAATACCTTACTCTCATCATTGGATCGGCTTCATTTAAAGCTGATTTAGTGATTTCATCTTGCTTTTTTCTTAAACGAGTAATTTCTCCATAAGCAAGTTCTCTTAATTTAATTACTTTCCACAAATTATTTTCAAATTCATAATAATTTTTAACTAAAAATGGTGATTTATTAATTGTACGATCTTTTTGTAAAGAAATTACTCGATCAAAAGATAATTTAACTCCATATTCAGTTCCTTTTCTTAATAATTCTTGAGAATCAAATAAAGCGGATTTCATAATATTAGTTAATTTCATTAAATCGTTAATATCACTTGGTGTTAGATTTTGAAATAAAACAGATTTATAATCTAAATTTAAATCAATGGTATCTATAACATCTAATACCATTCTATTTTTATTTAATTTAGCTTCTTTTTTAATTTCTTTTAATAAATCAAATAATTCATTATTTGCTTTTTTTAAATCATTAAGTGTATATTCACTATCTTTTTTCTTATTAAGCATATATTTTTACTCCTTATATTAATCATATATTATCACAAATAAATATAAGATAATAGATATGAAAATGCATAAATTTAAAATAATGGTTGAATATCTATTCATATATTCATATAATATAAATGTGAATGGATGTTCATATATTAATATAAAGGAGTTTAACAATGAAATTAGATAATGATGAAGAATATTGCGAACATGAAAATCTAATTGAAAATTATAAAAAACATTTATTACCAGAAGAAACATTATTTGATATATGTAATTTATTAAAAATTTTAGGTGAACCTTCAAGAATAAAAATTGTTCTTGCTTTAGCAGAAGGTGAAATGTGTGTTTATCATATTGTTAAAGCAGTTGGCAGTAATCAAAGTGCTGTTTCACATCAATTAAGAATTTTAAGAGAAAACAAAGTTATTAAAGCTAGAAGAGATGGACAAAATATTATTTATTCACTTGATGATGAACATATTATGCAAATTGTTAATTTAGTAAAAATTCATGTTCAGGAGGAAGAAGAAAATGGAAAGTAAAATAAAAATAGAAGGATTAGATTGTGCTAATTGTGCCTTAGAATTAGAAGAAGAAATATCTAAAATTAATGGAGTAAAAGAAGCAAATGTTAGCTTTGTTAATCAATTAGTGAGTGTTAGTTATGATAGTAAAGAAACACTACAAAAAATAAAAAATGTATGTAATAATTTTGAAGAAGTAAAAGTAATTGATGATGAAGAAACATTTTCTTTTAAAATAGAAGGATTAGATTGTGCTAATTGTGCTTTAGAATTAGAAGAAGAAATATCTAAAATTGATGGAGTAAAAG
>URVS01000076.1 GCA_900551385.1 uncultured Mollicutes bacterium
CCCCATTAAAACAAATTAATGGATAATTAAATAAATGTAATTTTTTTATATAATAAAAATTTTTACTAATGATATCATAAGGAAAAGAAAAAATTAATAAATGACCTCTTTGTAATAATTCTTTAAAAATTAATTTACTAAAAAAAGAAAATTTTTTTCTTTTATTTATACAAGCAGAAATATCTAAACTAATTAAACTTTTTTCCATACATTAATACTAGCACATATTGAAAATGCTTTAAATTTATTCTATATTTATTTAAAGGTGATAACAATGAAAAAATATGATGAATTTAATAATTTAAAAATAATTGAAGATAAAAGAAATCCATTTTGTACCCTTTATGAATATGATGATGGTTCAAGATTTTATATAGAACCAATATTTTATTCATATTTATCAAATTTTAAAATGACCCACCCTAATATGGTTAATTTAGTCTTAGATAAAATGGAAAGTCTTGTTAGAAAAAATAAAAAAGTAATTTTTTCTGGTCTTGATGAAGAATATGAAGACGAACCTGCTACTAAAGAAGCAGAAGATTATATAGTTCTTACTTTATTTGATATTTTAGATATGTTAGGAATTTATGTAGAAAATAAATCTCGTGGTTCTGATTATGGTGATTAATAACCATAATGTAAACAGAAACAAACTATTAATCCAATTACACTTACAGCAAAACAATAATAGGCAAAATAATATAATTTGCCTTTTTTAATGATTTTAAATAAATATTTAACTGAGAAATATGTAACAAAACCTGCAATAATAACTGCAATCTCATCACTTAATAAATCCATACTTGGTGTAGATATTATGTTATTGAAATTTTTAATAACTTCTACTAAAAATGATCCTGCAGTTACTGGTAAAAACATTAAAAATGAAAAATGAGCTGCTTCTTCATTAGATAATTTATTTACTTTTCCACCAAAAATAGTAGAGCCACTTCTTGATATACCAGGTAATACGCCTACTCCTTGAAATAAACCAATAGATAAAGCACTTAAATATGACATTTCTTTTAATGTTTTTTTACCTTTTATATTTCTACTAGCAAGTAATAAAAATCCAGTAACAATTAAGAAAACGAAAACAAAATATAAATTACTTAAATATTTATCAATTATATCTCCTAAAGCAAAGCCAATAATTGCTGCAGGAATAGATGCTACTATTAATTTTAAAAATAATTGGCAATAATAAATAGTGTTTTCTTCTCGATCATGTTTAAATAAAAATTTACATAAAGAAACAATAATATCTTTAATATCTTTCCAATAATATATCATCATTGCAACTAAAGATCCAAAATGTAAAAAGATTAATAATCGTAAGCCACTTGTAATAATTCGCTAAAAATTAATAAATGACCTGATGAAGAAATAGGTAAAATTTCAGCAATACCTTGTACGATTGCTAAAATTATTTTTTTTATTAGAAGAATGAAGTCCATAATTAGCTCCTTAATATATTTTATTAATTATCAAAAGTAATTATAATATGGTTAAATAAATTATTAACCTAATTTTTTAAATTTTACAAAATTTTTGCATTTTAATTGGTAAATACTAATTATAATAAAGGGTTAAATAATTTTATTTTTAGTTGTGAAACGCTTTCATATATTTAATTGTAATATCTATATATAAAAAAATAATATGGGTTTGCAAATGATTTTAGAAAATGTCATAATAAAAATGATTGATTTAGTGGAGGACAACATGAAAGTTACTGTCATTGGAATTGGATTTGTTGGGTTAGTAAATGCTATTGGTTTTGCAGCCAAAGGACATGAAGTTTTTGCCCTTGATCCTGATAAAAAGAAAATTGCTGCTTTAAGAAGAAATGAAACAACATTTAAAGAATATAAATTAGAAGAAGAATTAGTAAAATATTCTGATAGAATTAGATTTACTTCTGAATTTAGAGATGCTGTTTATAAAGCTAATATGCTCGTTATTTGTAACGAGGTTTTTGAATTAGAACCAGGTAAATGTGATTTAACTGGATTTTATGTTACTTTAAAGGAATGTTGTAGACAAATACAAAATGATGTAATTGTTGTTATAAGATCAACAGTCCCAGTAGGAACTAATAGAGAAGTTAAAGATTTTATGATGAATTTAACTAATCATAATTATAAAATTGATGTCGTATCTAATCCAGAATTTATTTCTCAAGGTACTGCAATTAAAGATATGCTTCAACCTTCAAGAATTGTTGTAGGTTTAACAACAAGAAATGCTCAATTAGCTATGAAAGAATTATATGCTAATTTCGATTGTCCTTTATTAATTGTTTCTCCAGAATCTGCAGAATTAATTAAATATGCTTCTAATGCTTATTTAGCAGTAAAAGTATCATATATTAATGAAATTGCTGATTTATGTGAATCTGTTAAAGCTGATATTCAAGAAGTAAGTTATGGTATTGGCCTTGATCCTCGTATTGGACAAAAATATTTATCTTCAGGTATTGGTTTTGGTGGCCCATGGTTAACTCAAGATACAAGAGTTTTAATGCAAACTGCTAAAAATAATAATGTTAGATTAAGAGTTCTTGAAGCAGCAATGCATGCGAATGATAGAAGACCATCAAGATTAATTAAAAAATTAAAACAAGTTTATGGTGATGATTTATCTACTAAGAGATTTGCTGTTTTAGGTTTATCTTATAAAGGTAATACTGATGATATTCGTCAATCTCCTGCTAATAAAGTTATTGATGAATTATTAAAAGAAGATTGTAGAATTATTGCGTATGATTCAGTTGCTACTTCTGCATTTAGAAAGAAAATGAAATCAGATCAAAGACTTGCTTATGCTAATACTTTAGATGAAGCATTAAAAACATGTGATGCTGCTATTTTCTTAAATGAATCTAAAGAATTTAAAGCATTAACAAATGAAGAAATTGTTGATTATATGAAAACACCAGTTGTCTTTGATTTTAAAGGCGTTTTAAATGCTTATGCATTAAAAAATGTTGATTATTATGCAATTGGTAAAAGAAAACCAAGTAAAAACAACTAATATTAGATTTTTTTATATTTTATAAATTTTTTCTATAAAAAATGTAATATTTAATCGAAAAAAATCTAATTATATTTAATTTGGTTGATATACTTTAATAAAAATTATAATATTGAAAAGCAACATTAATAAACATGTTGCTTTTTTCTATATTTAGAAAGGTGGTAAAATTCATGAGAAGAAATAAAATATTAATCTTATCTTTATTATCTATGTTTGTTTTTAGTTGCAGCAATACTAATAATTCTAGTGCTTCTAGTAATGTAGAAAGCTCATCTAGTGTAAGTTCATCAAGTTCAAGTAAAGTTGAAAGCTCAACTACAACTACATCGTCAAGTTCATCAATTAAAGTAGAAGTAGAAAGTATTGAACTAAAATTAAATAAAAATAAATTAAAAGTTGGTGAAACAACAACATTTGAAATAAATATTCTTCCTAATAATGCAACAGATAAATCTTATAATGTTGTTTCTTTAAATGAAGATGTTTTAAGTGTAAATAATAATGAAATTACTGCTCTTAAAGTCGGTAAAGGTCAAATAAAAGTTGTTTCTAATAATAAAGAAGATATAAAAGAAATAGAAGTTTATGAAGATAATCAAAATGACATCATTAATTTATTAAATACTAATATTAATAATGAAAAAAATAATTTATCAACTATTAATGTTTCA
The DNA here is from genome assembly GCA_900551385.1 of uncultured Mollicutes bacterium. Taxonomy (GTDB): domain Bacteria; phylum Bacillota_I; class Bacilli_A; order RFN20; family CAG-449; genus CAG-449. The sequence continues at coordinate 3,714 of URVS01000076.1, forward strand.
AGTTTTAATATTGGAAGTTATGATACTACATATCAAGAAATAGAAGCTAGATATTATAAAAGTAGTGTTAACCAAATAACAAAAAATTATAATGTTGAAAATAATGAAAAAAAAGATGTTATTTCAACTGAATACAAATTTATTGGTAATTATAATGATAAAGATTATGTTATCACTAAAACTCTTCCTGAAGCAGGTTATAATGATGGAATAGAAACTGAATTAGGTAATAATGATTCAAAAGAGTTATATTATGATGGTAATACTGGTGTAATAGGAATAATTAATTCTATATATAAATTAACAAATAGCACTGATTATTTATTATTAAATAAGGCTAATATTTCTAAAGAAATTATTAATCAAAATGTAGTTTATAATGTATCTTATGAAGAAGAAATTACTAGTTCATGGGGATTAACAAAATTATATTCAGTTCAAAATATGGTTTTAAGTTTTAATAATGAAAAATTAATTAATGCTCATTATACTAAAACTTTGTATAAAGATTATTTAGTTGATAATAAAGTTGATTTAACTAAAGCAACTATTGATACAAAAAAAGAATATAAATATGATTTAACATGGAATGGAAGATTTGAAGATAAAGATATGTTAGTTAATCCTAGTGATTATTTTTTAACTTCTTTTGATGTTAAAATTTATAATGATGAAGCATTAACTAATGAAACAACAACATTTTATGTAGGAGAAAAAATATATTATAAAATATTTGATGTCGCACCAAGTATGGCCTTTGTAGATATTCAAATTGATGTAGAAGGAACAGGCGTTTATAAAGATACTGATTTTTTAGGTAATGTAACTATTAAATGCACTACTACTGGCAAAGCTACCATAACATTTTCTTCAAATGGTATTGAAAAGAAAATAAATGTGGTTGTTCAAACTCCTAAACCAGAAAAAATTGAATTTGATCCTGAAGATGAATGGACTAAACATGAAGTAAAAGTTGGTAAGACAATTGATTTATCATCTAGATTTACTGTTACTCCTAGTAATGCTTCAAAAGAAGTAACTTTTAGTATTGTTTCTGGATATTTATATGCTTCTTTAGAAGTTGATTTATATGGTAGGAATATTATTTTAAGAGGATTAAATGCTGGTGTTGCAAGAATAAGAGTTACTTCTAATGTTGATAAAAACATTTTCGATGAATGTGATTTTAGAGTTGTGGAGGAATAATATGAAATTAAAGAATAAATTTTTAATAATATTACCACTACTTTTAGCTAGTTGTAATCCAGTTAATAACTCTAATGATATAGTAGAAATCCAAGGTAATTTACAAATGGAAGTTAATTCTACTCAACAATTAACTTTATCTAAAGAAATTGATAATGTTATTTGGTCATCAAGTAATGATTTTATAGCAAGAGTTAAAAATGGATTAGTTACTGCTTATAATGTTGGTAATGTTATTATTGAAGCTAAATATGATGATAAAGTAGCTAGTTTTAATATTGAAGTAATTAAATCTTTAAATATTAATTCATTAAATAGTTTATTATCTATTTTAAATGAAAATAATGAAGCAAGTTATCAAGAAATTCATTATATAGAACAAGCAAGTAATAGTAAAACTGAAGAAAAATTATATAGATTTAATAATTATTATTATATTGATAAAAAAGAAGAATATACCCGTATTGGACAATTAAATGTTGATAATTCTCAAGAATTTTATGGTGAATATAATGGTTATTGTTATTATTTAAATATTGGTAATAATTATTATGCTAATAAAAAGAAAATTGTTGAAGAAAATGCTCAAGATAATGAGATTAGTAAAGGTGATTTAAATAATAAATTAAATCAATCAATTTATTTAAATAGATTTTTAACTAAATTTAACGAATCTTATACTGGTTATGTTGATACTAAAGATATTATTGTTGAAAGTGTAATAGATAAAGATGTTAAAACAAAATATACTTCTTTTTCTAAACATGTTTGGGATAATAAAGTTAATTGTGATTATAAAACATTTACATCTAATTTTGTTTTTGATTTAAATGGTAAACTTAAATCTATTGATTATCAATTTAATAATTATGGTGATGATCAATATAATATTGAATTAAATAAATTAAATGATGATGCTGAAGTTAAAGAATATAGTTCAGTTAAAATAGAATTTTTAGATAAAAATTCTTTAACTACTTCACCTATTGTTCCTACTAATTATTTTGTTAATGAAATAAAGCAAGCAACATATCAAAATGAGATTAAAGTAGGCGATATTTTAGTAAATAAAAATATTAAAGCCAATTCTTATCTTCCTAGTACAGCTTTAGACTATGATAATATTGAAATATATGATGTTGTTAATCCAAGCGATAGAGTAGTTATATCTTATGAAGATGGAGTATATACTGCTTCTAGCCAAGGAGAAGCAACTTTAAAAATTAGAATGAAAAATTCTTTAGATGTTACTTATTCATTAAAAGTGGAGGTTAAATAAATGAAAAATAGAAATTTATTAATATTAGGTTTAGGTATTTTATTAAGTTCTTGTACAGGAAATAATACATCTACTACTCCTATGACTTTAGAAAAAGCATTATTAGAATTAGGTAATAATTTCCATACTGTTTACCAAGATAAAAATGGAAGTTATGATTATTATCAACAAGATAATTTTTCTTATGATACATATAATAATTTAGGCTTATTAACCATGAAAAATGGTGGTTGTTATGAATTTACTATCGCTGATGATAATGTTATTTGTTCTTTACCATCTACTAATGATAATAAATATTATGATAATTATATTTCAAAAATAGATTTATCTATTGATGATTTTGAAGAAGTGGTCAAGCTGGATGTCCAGTACATCGACAACTGGTCCATCTGGATGGATATCTACCTGCTGTTCAGGACGGTGGGCGTTGTGTTTGACCGGAAAGGGGCAAAATGAATTATATCCTTTTTGGTGGATCTGGTTTTATCGGCACCCATCTCATTCATTTGCTGCTGAAGGAGTGCGTCAGACCCGGCGACGTGATCTACGACCTGGATCTTGTTATGCCCGGGGAAGAGGGCGTGGTGCCGGGCGTTGTGAAAAAGAACGATGGGGTGCAGTATATCCGGCTGGATGTGCGCAAGCCC
>URVS01000077.1 GCA_900551385.1 uncultured Mollicutes bacterium
TAAATGTGAATAACATCTTTAAAAGCAATATACCATTAAGTTCAATGACATTACCTTTAGGAATAAGTTTTTATACATTTCAGACGCTATCATATACTATAGATGTATATAAAGGAAGAATAAGGCCTGAAAAAAACATTATTAATTTTGCGGCTTTTGTAACAATGTTTCCACAGTTAATTGCTGGCCCTATAGTTAAATATACAGATATAAGGGAAAAGCTTATAAGCAGAAAACATAATTGGTCTTTAGTAGAAGAGGGAGTGGAAGATTTTATTATAGGTTTAGGGAAAAAGGTATTACTAGCTAATAATTTTGGAATGCTTTGGGAAGAGGCACAAAGTATTGGTTTTGCAAATATATCTACCCCTATGGCTTGGCTTAGCTTATTGGCTTTTTCATTGCAAATTTACTATGATTTTAGTGGTTATTCCACAATGGCCATAGGACTTGGAAAAATGTTAGGATTTGTATTTCCTAAAAACTTTAATTATCCTTACATATCTAAAAGTATTTCTGAGTTTTGGAGAAGGTGGCATATAACTTTAGGATCTTGGTTTAAAGAATACATATATATACCTCTTGGAGGAAATAGAAAAGGGAAGAAACGTACATTCTTAAATTTACTGATAGTGTGGTTTTTAACTGGACTATGGCATGGTGCAGAATTTAACTTTATCTTATGGGGATTATACTTCTTTTTATTAATTTCCTTGGAGAAGTTAATTTTAGATAAATATCTTAATAATTATAAGTTTTTTGCACACATTTATACAATATTTATGCTTTTAATGGGTTGGGCTATATTTGCTATAACAGACTTAAATTTATTAAAGGTATTTTTAAAACAACTTTTTGCATGCAAATATAATACAGAATGGATTTATTATCTACAAAATTATCTAATTATAATTGTCATTGGAGTAGTATGCAGTACACCAGTGGTTTCATCTATCTGGAATAGATTGAAAATAAATAAGTATGTCAGTACACTAATTTTAATATCAATATTTATTTTATCAGTGGCATATTTAGTAGATTCTAGTTATAATCCATTTTTATATTTTAGATTTTAGGTGATACTATGAAGAAAAATATTTTTAAAAAATACCCAACATTCTTTGTGTTTAGTGCCATAGTAATTCTTTTTACAGTGATAGATATTATTAATTCTCCAAAAGAATTTTCAGAACTTGAAAATAGGAATTTATCTCAAATTCCTATTTTATCACTTGAATCATATATTGATACTAGCTTTTCATCTGATTATGAAAAATATATTAATGATCAGTTCTTTTTAAGAGATAAGTGGATTGATTTAAAGTCAAGAATAGAGTATCTATTAGGAAAAAGAGAAAATAATGATATAATTTTTGGCAAGGACAATTATTTATTTAAAAAATTTACCACTTTTAATGGCGAAATGCTGGAAAACAATATTAATTCTATTTTAACTTTTACTAATAGTTATAAAACAGATGTGGATTTTTTTATTATTCCTAATTCCTATGCTATATATGATGAATTAACACCAAGATATTTACCACTAGTTGATCAATTATCATTAATTAATTCTATTAATAGCTATCTTTCTTTGGAAAGTAACAACCATATAAACGCCATAAATGTTGCTGAAAAATTATTAAAAAACAAAGATGATTATATATACTATAAGACAGATCATCATTGGACATCTTATGGGGCTTATTTAGCTTATTTAACTTATATGGATTCTTTAGGTTTAGAAGCTATTGATATTGATAAGTTAGAAGAAATAAAAATAAATAACTTCTTTGGAACCTATTATAATAGAAGTAAATATTTCAAAGCAGATAGTGATTTTATTACATATTACAATATGCCAAATGTACAAATTGAAATAGATGGAAAAGAATATCTTTCGTTAATGGATTTAGATAAATTTAAAAGCAGTGATAAATATTCAGCTTTTCTTTGGGGTAATAATGGATTAACAAAAGTAATTAATGAAAATATAGCTGAAGAAAGAAAGGGGAGTAGCATATTAATTTTTAAGGATTCTTATGCCAATTCATTTATTCAATTTCTAGCAAACAATTATGAAACTATTGATATTGTAGATCTACGACACTTTAAAGAACCTATAAGCAATTTTATGAAGGATAAGGAATATAATCAAATCCTAATTATGTATAGTTTTGACAATTTATCTAGTGATATTAACATAAGAAGATTAAAGTTTTAAAAATTATTATTGACTAAAACTTAATGTTCTGTTAATCTAGGATAGTCGATTTTATTTATACAACAGGGGGAAACATAATGGAAAACACAAATGAAAGAAATGTAAAAGTTCTTGTTGCTGATCCATCTGCATTAGGATTATTTGGTTTAGCAATAATAACTTTAGTTGCTTCTTCACAAAAATTAGGTTTAACTTCAGGAGTATCTTTAGTTTTACCATGGGCTATATTTTTAGGCGCATCAGCACAATTAGTTGCATGTATTAATGATTTCAAACATAATAATGTATTTGGAGCTACAGCATTTGGAGCATACGCATTCTTCTGGTATGCAATGGGATTCTCTTGGATGATCCAAAATGGAGTATTTGGAGAAAAGTTAGCTGCTTCAGTTGATACAACTCAATTAGGTGTTGCATTCTTAGGTTACTTAATTTTCACATTATTCATGACAGTAGGTGCTTTAGAAACTAACAAAGTATTATTCTTAATCTTTGTATGTATAGATTTCTTATTCTTAGGGTTATCATTAAGCTCATTTGGTATAGCTACAGAATTAACTCACGGAATAGCTGCATGGTCAGAATTAATAATAGCTATCTTATCATTCTATGGATGTGCAGGTAACGTATTAAATGGTCACTTAAAGAGAGTTATATTACCACTTGGTAAGCCATTTGGGATTTTAAAATAATTATAAATAATTTATTTGAAACTATAGATAATTAAATTTATCTATAGTTTTTTTATTTAAAATTTTATATAATTAATTTAAGTAAATACAAGGAGATAAATATTATGGAAATTAACGTTTATTTAAAAAACAAAAAAGATCCAATTAAATATACTGGCGACCGTATAGATGTTCTTGATTTTGAAATGGATAATGTTAAATATAAGCAAATTAGATATTTTAGAAAAGGTTTTTCAAAATCTGAATTAATTATGAGTGATTTAATTGTAAAAATTAAAGAAGTTTAATAAAAATAGCTAAAGATCAATTTATTATAATCTTTAGCTATTTTTATTATTTTAACTATTATTAGTATTAAATGTTATTTATATTTAGCTATTGAAAATTAATTTATTTAAGTATTTATTATCCATATTTTACTTATAAAAGAATTTAAAATCTGAGCGAAAAAATATTTCTAGTTTTTATACAGATTAGTAAATATACTTTTCAATTGTTTTAGAAATTTTTAAAACCTACAAATCCATATTAATATTTTGAATAGATATTTCATATAAATTAATTAACTTATTTAATTTAGTTAATATTATCTATTTCGCTAAATACCTATTTAGCGAAATTCGTATTATTGAATTATAATAACCTCTGTGATATAATAAAATAGAGGCTTTAGAGCATATAATGGGGGTATAAAATTGACATTAAAACGAACTTCAAATAATAATTATTCTGATTTCACTTATACAAGCGAAGTAAAAAAGCTATTAGATGTAACTTTAAATACGCGAGATACTAATAAATTAAAGAAAATATATAGTAATTTTTATGAATTAGAAACATCTCGTAGTTATGAACCAATTATTGAGGATTTATATATTCTTGTTGAAAAGCATCACTTGAGCACAAAGCAATTATCTGAAATTTATCACATTGGTGTAAGGAGCATTCAAAAATGGCTTAAGGAATTAGGAATAAATAGATCTATATCAAAAGCTCATAAAATTTCAAATAAAAGTACTGTTATAAAAAAAGGAATTGAAATAGGCGCATTAAGTTCACAAGCTTTAGAGGTACCTAAAGTAAATTCATTTGGAATAGAAATTGAAGAAAAAGAAAATCTTCCTATGATGGTAAAGGATTTTTTAAATTATTTAGAAACAATCAAAGGTAAATCTATTAATACAATAAGTGCGTATAAAACTGATTTATCAGTATTCTTTAAGTTTATGAAGATTTATAAAGGTTATCCAGTAGATGACACTCTTCAATTTACAGAGATACCTATTGATGATTTGGATACGGATTTTATAAAAGCAATTAAGTTAACTGATATGTATGCTTTCTTATCTTTTGCGGAGAAACAACGAAACAATAGTAATTATGCAAGAGCTAGAAAAGTAGCAACCTTGAAATCTTTTTATAATTATCTACATAATAAAGCAAAGGTTATTGAGAACAATCCTGCAACTGAGTTAGAATCTCCTAAAATTAACGAAAGGCACCCTATTTACCTTACATTAGATCAAAGTATTACATTACTTGAATCATTAGATAAGACCAATAAGAATTACCAAAGAGATTATTGTATTTTAGTTTTCTTTCTTAATTGTGGTCTACGGGTTTCTGAATTATGCAACATTGAAATTAGTAAAATTAAAGGAGACACTTTAACCATAATTGGTAAAGGTAATAAAGAAAGGACCATTTACCTTAATTCAGCATGTATAAAAGCTTTGGAGCAATATTTATCTGTTAGAGATGATTCTAAAGCAACAGCTGTAAATAAGAATTACTTATTCTTATCAGCAAGAAATACACCTATTAACAAAAGAACTGTTGAGATATTGGTTAAAAAGCATATTTCAAATGCTGGTTTTACCAATGCTAAGTATACTCCACACAAGCTAAGACATACAGCAGCGACACTTATGTACAAGCATGGTAATGTAGATATTAGGAGCTTACAAAACATACTAGGCCACGAAAGTATATCCACAACAGAAATTTACACTCATGTTGATGAAGATCACTTAAGAGATGCTGTAAATTCTAATCCTCTTTCCAACTTGTAAATAAGAAAAAACTATATTACTTAAAGTAATATAGTTTTTTCTTATTTATTTTACTTTTTATTCTTTAAAGAAACTGTTCTTACCCCAGGATATAATTCAATTGTTGAATCTTCTAAAGACTCTTCTTCATCTAATCCTATATCATCAAGATATACAATATTTTCAAATGCATCTACATAATCTTCTTCAAGGTAATTTTCTAAATCCACAGAATATTCTTTTTCGTTAGATTCTATATGTAGATCAAGAGCTGTATCCATTGCTTTTTTAAGTTCTTCTTCAATAAATTTATTTTCTTCAACATTTTTAGCTATATCTTCAATTTTTATAGCTCTAATATCAACACCTGCTTCTTCTAAACATTTTCCACAATTATCGCAAATCTTGCCACCAGGAATTAAATCACAGTAATCATCTTCAGTATATTTATTGTTGCTCATAATATCACCTCAACTTAATTAACTTTTATATTTTATCAAAATCCCCCTTAAATTTCAATAGTTATTTTATAGAACATTCGTTTGATATTAAATTTACAGTATGTTATAATGTAATTACTAAAGTGAGGTGTTAAATGATGAGCGAGTTAAAAGATAAGCAATTATTAATATATGAATTTTTAAAAGATTTTACAAGCCAAAAAGGTTATCCTCCAACTGTTAGGGAAATCTGTAAGGCTGTTGGACTTAAGTCAACATCTTCTGTTCATGGGCACTTAAAGCAACTTGAAAAAGAAGGATTAATCAAAAGAGACCCTACAAAACCTAGAGCTTTAGAAATTGTTGATTCTGTTATCAAAAAAGAAATGATTAATGTACCAATCATCGGAAAAGTAACTGCTGGTCTTCCTATATTAGCTAATGAAAATATTGAAGACTCTTTCCCACTACCATTAGATTATGTTAAACATAATAATGATTTATTTATGCTTAAAGTAAGTGGCAGCAGTATGATTAAAGCAGGTATACTTGATGGAGATTTAGCTATAATTGAAAAAACTCAAACTGCATCTAATGGTGATAAGATTGTTGCCTTAATAGAAAATGAAGCAACCCTTAAAACTTTCTATAGAGAAAATAATCACATAAGATTACAACCTGAAAATGATGAGATGGAACCAATTATCGTTGATAACTGCAGTATACTTGGTAAGCTTATAGGCATATATAGAACATATTAAAAAGAGAACCTTTTTAGGTTCTCTTTTTATGGATAATTTTATTAATTAAAACTATATTATATTATTTAAAGCTAAAAGTACACCTATTTTAGCATGGTCAAATGTTAATCCACCTTGTAGATAAGCAATGTAAGGTTCTCTGATTGGTGCATCAGCAGATAATTCTATTGAAGATCCTTGAATGAATGCTCCAGCTGCCATGATTACCTCATCTGTATAACCAGGCATTGCCCATGGTTCACATTCAACGAATGAATCAATTGGTGATCCTTTTTGAATACCCTTACAGAATTTAATAAGATTTTCCTTATTACCAAACTTAATAGCTTGTATTATGTCACTTCTCTTATCTGTGTATTTTGGTAATACGTCAAAACCAGCAAGTTCCATAATTCTTGAGCAGAAGATTGCTCCTTTAACAGCCTCCATAGCTATATGAGGTGCTAAGAATAATCCTTGGAATAATTGTCTCATAACACCAAAAGTAGAACCACACTCTCCTCCTATCCCTGGAGTAGTTAATCTGTAGCTAGCTTGTTCAACGTACTTAGCTTTACCTACAATATATCCACCTGTTGGCGCAATTCCGCCACCAGGTGGATATATTGTA
>URVS01000078.1 GCA_900551385.1 uncultured Mollicutes bacterium
TTGAACTTAATTTAATTTGGTAATTTTCGCTTTAATTAAGGTGTTAATCTACAATTTGGTTTTTCATAATATTCATTTCTAAAACTTATTGCATAATTTTCTTTTTCTTCAAGAGATAAACTATTTATATCATTATAAAAAACATGTTCCATATTTAAATTAAAATAAAATGCTTTATATGGAATTTTTTCTTTTTTAAATTAATAATATCCGTATCAAACAAAATATCCATAGCAATTTGTTTTATTTCATTTCTTTGTTTTATATGGGTAACATCTTTTGTTTTTATACATTTATTACTTACATCGTAACAAATTTTATTCCCATCTTCGTTATATATTATAAATTCATTTCTTAAATAACAACCATCTAAGTCAGAAAGAGATGCTACCCCAATAATATCTTTTATTTCTATTCCATCAGGTTTTAAAGCAGTATCATAATAATTTTTTATCAATTTTTCTATTCTTTTTATAATTTCATTATGATCTGCAAATTCTTTTTGATCACTAAATGAATGTATAGAAAAATCTCCTTTAAAAACCTTAAAAGTAACATTTACATCTTTTGATAAAGATTTAAAATATCGATTTGATACAAGATTTAGCGCTGTTTTATCCGTTTCTCCTTCACATATCAAAATAAAATATTTCTTAGTATTATATGCTTTGCTCATATTTTACTCCTTAGGCATTTTAATAATATCAAAAGCTTTATATAATGCATAATCAATTTCATATTCTTCTACATCAGAAGAAAGCTCTTCTTTAATTCCACCTACAGCTAATGCTCTTAAATATAATGATCTTAAATTACTTCCATCTTTAATCATTGATTTTGGGAATCTAATATATCTATTATTAGGATTATTAGTTGTAAATACTATAGATTGAGAATTAATACTTTCTAATGGTCTTAAATTATGAGCAGTAAATAAAATTTGACCTTTTCCTTTTTCTTGAATTACTGATAAAATTTGACCTAACAATTTTTCAAATACACCCGAATCAAATTCATCAACAATTAACCATGCTCCTGCACATCCATAAACATGGACAAGCGCGCATGAAATTGAGAACAATTTTTTTATACCTGAGCTTTCTTCAGAAAGAGGTAATTCCATTTCATTAGGTCCAATACTTCTAAAAATGGAAACCTTTAATGTCTTTTTACCATTCTCATCAATTCTTTCTGATATTTTCTTAATTTTAGCTTTGAAATTTGGAACAAATGAACTTATAAAAATATTTATTTGTTCTATAAAAGAATCATATATAGGTTATTTTCTTCTAAAATTTCAAAAGAATAATTAGAAATAAAAAATTTACCATGTGTTTCTATTTTCTTTTCTTTATCAGTATAAACACCAAATATACTACCTAATCCTACATTAAAAAGAGAATCTATTTCATTATCATAAATATATAAATTGCCCCATAATTGTTCTTTAAGTTGATAAATAACATTACCTAATGTTTTAACTTTTTCATTGTTATTATTTATTAAATATTTTTGAACTTCTTCAGAAAAAATCACACTTGATCCTGCTTCAATAGATGCAATTTTTCTTGAATTAATTAAAGTATAATCATTGATTTGAGAACTTTTGATTTTAACTTTTTCTGTTTCGTGTTTAATACCATCATATAAATAAGAAAGATTATTTACTTTAAAATCAAATTCTAATGGAGCAAATTCTCCCTTAAATTTTGTTTTTCCTTCAGAAGAAAATGGTGTAACACTTAAAGATTCTTTTGATATTTTATTAATAATATTATCTTTTTCTCGATATAACTCTAATTTATATTTAACTAAATATGGTTGTTTATTACAAAAAATCAAGAAAACATATTCAATAAAACCATCATTTTCTTCTAAATCTAAAATATAATCAAATTTACTAGGACTTCTCTCTCCTTTTTCATTAAAATTATTTAATTTTCTATTAATTGCTAAATGTTGAAGTAAAGCAAAAGCTTTTATAATAGTAGTCTTTCCACTTCCATTTTGACCATATAATCCTAAAATTCCAGCATTATTGCAAAATATTCCATTTTTAACATTCTCATTTTCACAAAAATCTAAAGTTCCATTCTTAACATTTTTAATATTATGAATAGTTATTGATAATATTCTATTTGTCTCCATTTCTAGCTTCCTCTATTATATAATATATCAAATTGTATTAAAAAGTATACATTTTAGAAAATAATTTTCTATTTTTATTCTTTTTAACTCAAAAATTATAGATTACACTAAAAATATTTATTATAAATTTATTAATACATGCCTGTACTTTTAAGATAAATTTTAGATTTTTTAATTGCTTTTTTATAAATATATCTAATTTGATCTGGTTTCTTATTTAAAGAAGTTGCAATATCATTTATTGATTCTTCATAAACAACATATAAAATTAATATTTCATATTCGTTATATTCTAATATGTTCTTTAATTCACTAGCTAAAAATGAATCATAAATAGCTTCATAAGAATTATCTTTGTAATTGTAATTATCTTCTAAAGATACTTCTTTATTAGTTTTTCTATAATAATCAGTAGTTTTATTTTTAGCAACACATTTTATCCACGCTAGAAAGTCATGTTCTTTTTTATCTAAAAATTTAAAGCATAAATCAGGTAAATTGCTTAATACATCCATAACTGCATCTTCAAGATGAGCATAACCATAATAATATCTATTAACATAAGCCATAACTGGGTTAGCAATTATATTATATAAATCTGTAAATGCTTTTTTATCATTTTTACTAACTCTAACAATTAAATTTCTATCTATATTTTTCATACACTTATCTTTTTTAAATATTCTTCAGCTTTATCAACCGCAGATCTATATATTGCTTTTAATTCATTTCTAGATTTATTAAGAGAAATTCCAATTTCTTTAAAATCTTGTTTATAAACATAATGCATTGCTAGAAGACTATACTCTTCTTCTGTAAAAAGATTTTTAAATTCACTATCAGAAAGAATAGCGTTAATGAATTTAGAACCATATTGAGCATAAAGTTCACAATCATCATTTACAATCTTACTATTTCTTATTCTTAATATTTCAAAAGCTTTATTTTTAACAATTGCTCTAATCCATAAATAAAAATCAATATCTTTAAATCTTAAATAAGTTTTACATAATTGAGGTAAATCAATTAATACTTCACATGCTAATTTAACTGCTTCAAATTCATCATTAAAAAATAAATTCGCATAACTAGCAATATTATTACTAAGAAGAGAATACATTTGAGTATAAGCTTCTTTATCGCCTTCACTAACTTTTTTAATTAAATTTTTTGTAACACCATTTTTCATACCCTACTCATTTACTCCTTTTTTGTACCCTCAAAAAATAACTAACAATAGATTAGCATATTTATCAATAAATTCATATTAGATACTAAAAAAATTATTGTCTTTTCTCAAAATTGGTTACAAAAATATATGGTTTTGTATAAAAAGTGTAATAAAAAATAATCGGACTAATAAAAATAAAACCTAAAAAATCTATCATAACATCTTTAAAAGAAGCGCTTCTTCCACTTGTAAATAATTCAAAAACAAATTCTGTAATAAAAGCAAAAATAAAACCTGAAGAAAAATGAATTATAGCTAATTTATGATAATTTTTACCATTATTAAATGAAAAATATAATAATGAAGAAACAATACCTAAAACACAAAAATAAGAGAAATGACCAATAAATTTTCTTATTATATAATTAAAATTATCATCAACATCTATTTTAATACCAGTAAAGAATTGAATTATATCTCTAATTAAAAATGATATTTTATTAGATGACTCTATCGTGGAATTACCATCTTTTAATGATTCAATACTAAAAAATACTAATAAAGAGATATATATAATTAATAAAATAATTTGATAAATTCTTTTTTTCATAAAATTATTATTAACTTATTATTTAATAAAAACAATAATTTTACAATATTAAACATCTATTATTTCATGTACAATTATTGTATGAGGTGCTAGATATGATAAACAAAAAAGAATATTTAAGAAATAACAAACAAGATATTTATGAATTATATAAAAGAATAGTAAGAAAATTTGAAGATTATTCTAAAATTATTAGAAGTCAAATGTTAGATGAAATAATATCTAACCTAGAAAACGATTATAAATTAATTAATAGTTTATTAAGTGAATCAGAATTAATAAATGTATATAAATATATTGAAGGTGATATAGATGGATCATTTGAATTTGTAACATTTGGTCACAATCCTAATTATAGTAATTATGTATATGAAGGTTATGTTCCATTTATTAAAAAAGCATATGAATATTATATAAATAACAAAGAAGAATATTATCGAACTAGAGAAAAAGAATTTTATGCATTAGGTTTAATTCTTACTTATGGTTCATTAACAAATAAAAATTTTGGTATTTTATTTAATAACCAATATCCAAATGATAATTATAAAGATTATTTAAATAGTCCATTTTTAAGATTTTATACATTTTCTAATAATAAAAGCACAACCTTATTAGAAATTGAACCATTAAGAAATAAAATATTACCTTTACATTCTAATAACATTAAATTAAAAACTTCAAAAGAAGAAATTATTAATCGAGGAAAAAACATCATATCAAAAAACACTAAATTATATAACAAAATAGAAAACAATAAAAACCTTAACAAATTTTTAAAATTTAATTTTTTAAAAATTGAATTTGCTTGTTTTGCAGGTTTCAATAATTTTGATAGTTTTTTACATGAATTTAGTTACGATTTAGATGATGCTTCTGATGAAGAAATAGATTTATTATTTAATTTCTTTAATAATTTACCAAAATGGACAATGAGTGAAGAAGGTTGTTTATCTCAAGAAGATACAGATTTTTATTACGCTACATTTATACCATTCATTAAATGGTATGGAAATAAAATCAATCACCCAATAGTAGTTTATAATGATAAAATTGATCAAAATGATGTTCATCAAGTTATAAAACAAGCAAGTAAAAATAAATTCAGATTCGTTAATGAATATATTAATAATTCAAATTTATCTGAAAGAGAAACCAATTTCTTATTAGGTTTTAAAAAATCAATATTTGGTCCATTTATATTATATCAAAACAATAAAGATGGTTCTTTATTTGTTAATGATGATAATATTTATTTAGTTAAAGGATTAAGATCACCATTTGAAGAAATATTCCCTTCAAGAATATTACCTATGTTTGTAGAAACATTACTTTTACCATTTGAAGGATATATCATAAGCGCTGGAACATATAATGCTTATCAAGTAAGTATTGGTCCAAACATGAAGAAAAATCTTAAAGAAGAAGTTGAAAACAATAAAATAATTACTCAATTTATTGATGCTTAATTATATTATTTATTTAATTTAAATGTATTAGCTAAAAAATCTGCACTTTTATTAGCTTGATCAATCTTTTCATTAAATTGGTCAAGCTTTTTTTAAATTCCTCATATTTTTTATATAAATGAACTGCTATTATAATCCGATTAATGATATAGGACAATAATACACTTTTTCATTAATTGGAAATATTTTTTCACAACTATCTATTACTAATCCTGTCATAATGTTTTTTCCATATTTTTTAAGAACATCAAAATTCTTCTTTGAATTAACAGGATTAATTCCTTTCTTTATTTCAATAGGATATATTCCTTCTATAGATTCGATAATTAAATCAACTTCTTTTTGATCTCTATCTCGATAATAATATAAATTTAAATTCATTTGTTGATTAGAATTATAATAACTTTTTATTATTTCAGAAACTACATAAGTTTCATAAAACGCTCCATTCATAACACCATTTTCAAGCATTTCTGAATTAGGCCATTTACATAAATATGCACAAAGACCTGTATCCATAAAATATAATTTTGATGTTTTAACAATTCTATCTGATGCATTTTTCATATAAGGATCTAATAAAATTATAATACCAGAAGTACATAAAATTGATATCCATTTTTTTACTGTTCTAACATCAACACCTATAGCATTTGATATATCACTATAATTGACTTGACAAGCAGTTCTAAGAGCAATATAACTTAAAAAATTTAAAAATGTTGTTTCATTATCAGCCGATAACAATCTTCTAACATCTTTTTCGATATAAGTTTTAATATATGAAGAAAAGAATAAATCTCTATCTTTATTATTAACAATATATTCTGGCATTCCTCCTTTAAATATATCATTAAATATTTCTTTTCTAGTTCTATAAGGTGGTTTAAATTTTTTTTCTTTTTGTTTTAAAACATTTATATTAGGATTAAAAGCATTATGATTATCACTTTTTCTTATTTCATTATAAGTTTAATTATAAGCATAATCGGAATGTTTATGTCTGTAAGACGTCGATTCTGCAGGCGGCGGTTTCCGCTAATTTTATCCGGTGGTATAAATCACCTCCGGAACGTCTTTTAACGGAGCCTTGCTCCATATTGAGATATAACTTTATGAAAGCGTTTTGCTATATTATGTCACAAACGGAGGAAAAATCATATGTCTGCGAAAGGTATTCGTGATGAAAATACGGATTTTCTTTTTAACGCGATTGTTTCCCTTAAAAATGTTGAAGAGTGCTACAGCTTTTTTGAAGATTTATGCACAATAGCGGAAATTAAAGAGATGTCTAAACGCCTTTTGGCC
>URVS01000079.1 GCA_900551385.1 uncultured Mollicutes bacterium
CAATTTTATTAAAGACAACAAATGTTGGAACATCTTTTTCAAAACGATCTTTTAACATAATATCTTTTTCTTTATCAAAAGGAATTGAAGCATCAACTAATATAATTAATGCATCAACATCAATCAATGAATAAGCTATTTGTTTATTCATAAATTGATCTAATTTTTGATGTGATTTTACCACACCAGGTGTGTCAATAAAAATAATTTGTGAATCATCATCACTATAAATTCCTTGTATAGAATTTCTTGTTGTTTGAGGTTTACTAGTAGCAATAGAAATTTTTTGTTTCATTATTAAATTTAATAATGTTGATTTTCCTGCATTAGTTTTACCTACGATTGATACAAAACCTACTTTTTTCACTTTTTTAAATCTTCTCCATTAAAACTATAAGGCAATAATTCTTTAATGTTTGTTTTTAAAAAATCACCTTTTAAATTACATAAATATATTGGGGCATCTTCATTATATAATTCGCTTAATACTTGTCTACAAGCCCCACATGGTGATGTAATTCTTTCAGTATCAGCAATAATACATAATTGAACATAATCTTCTTTTCTATATCCTAATAAATAAGCTTGAAATATAGCATTTCTTTCTGCACACATTGTAAGTCCATAACTGGAATTTTCAATATTCGCGCCATAAATTAATTTACCATCTTTACATTCAATAACAGCGCCAACTTTAAAACCAGAATATCTTGCGTATGCTTTTTCTCTAGCTTTTTTAGCTTCATTCATTAATTCTTCAATACTTAGCATATTCCTCCTATAATTTCATTATTTCCATTATTTTATCTTGAATAGAAAACATTTCTTTTTCTTCTATTTCATTTTGATGATCATAACCAAGTAAATGTAATAATCCATGAGTAAATAAAAATGCCATTTCTCTTTCAAAAGAATGTTTATATTCTTCTGCTTGCATTTTTGCTTTATCAACACATATAAATATTTCACCTAAATCTCTAGGTAAATCTTCATTAGATTTTAAATTTGAAAAATCATTATTATCTTCAAAAGCAAAAGAAATAACATCAGTTGGACGATCAACATGACGATATTCTTTATTAATTTTATGTATTTCTTCTAAAGATACTAAATCAACTTCAAAAATAAAATAAGCATTTAAGTTTAAATAATTAAAAATTATATTTGCTAAATTTAAATAATAATCTTCATAATTATCATATTTTTTATCAACTTGATTGGAAAAAGTCATTTCTATATCCATAAATAAATATCCTCGTAAAGTATTATAACATAAAATTTACATCTTTATATCTATAACAAACTAAATATTTTAATTTACATGTAAATGAATCAATAATTCTTTATTTAGCAATAAATAATCATCATTAATATATAAATAATTTAAATTGTCATAAATAATTCCATTTATAATTAAATAATAAATAAATGGTGAAAAATTATTATTATAAATACAAATAATAAAATCACAAATTACAATTAAAACATATTTTAAAATATTAAATATATTAATTTTATTGATAATAGAATACGCTAAAGAATTAGCTTTTAAATAATCATTATTGATTTCTAACAAATAATTATTAAATTTTAATGGTTGATTTATTTCAAATAAAATTAATTCTTTAAAATAAATAAACAATGTTATACAAAAAATAAACAATAAATTCTTAATATCATTTATCAACAAAAATAATATTAAAAATGATAAAATCGAACTTTTATAAATTATATTCTGATAATAAGAAAAATAATCTTTCTTTAAATTAAATTCATTTTTTATATTCTCAAATGAATTATCTTTATTAATACTTGAATAAATAATTTTCTTATCATATTTCTTTAAAATTATATTATTAAATATTTGATTAAATATCATGATTACAAAAAATAAAATAACCATAATAATTAATTGATATATATTATTTAAAACAAATGAAGATAAAAATAACAATATAAATTGAATAAGATTAAATACAATAGAATAAACAAAATAATAATTTTTAAAGTCTTTATAATAATCATCACATTTAGTTCTTTTATAATTATCAATCATTAAAATATAACCAGTAAACAAATTTTTAAATATATTAATTTCCACCTTTTGTTTCTTTAATTTTGGATCAAAATAATAAATATAATTTTTAGTAATTTTATTAACAAGAACATAATGATTTTGTTTATTAATATTTATTAAAGCGATAAAGGGAAATTTATTAACTAGTTTAAAATCTTTAACTTCAAATCCTTTTAAATTTAAATTATATTTTTCACCAATTTTCTTCAATTCTAAAAGTGAATAACTTTTTTTAGTAATATCCTCTTTCATAAATAAATAATTCTTATCATTATTAATATTAGCTAATAACATTTTTATAACAGCATAACCACAATCACATTCATTTAACTGTAAACAATAATATTTCATAAAAAAACCTCCATTATATAAATAGAGGTAATTTTTGAAAAATTAATATTTTTTTATTAATTTTCTAGTATTATAATCTGAATCATATCTACAATAATAAATTTCTTCATTAGATAATTTATTATATTTCAATAATATCTTAATTAAATTATACCTTGAAGTAGAACATAGTCCATTTCTAAAAAATATACATATTCCATGCTCTCGTTTGGCATGCCATATAAATTCTTTTTTATCCATTATAATATCTCCCTCAAATATCCAACCTTTACCAATCTCTTAATCAACGCTTGCATTTCAATTTGAATACCCATACCTAGCATATTGAACGTAGATTCGATAGTCGATGTAGTTACATTATTAATGTCCTTAACAACAGCATACTTATGATATGCCCATAAATTATCTCTGTATGGCAATGCTCTTTGACCAAAAGGTGTTCCTACCGGAGAGGTATATTGTCCATATTTAGAACCATATCTGTCAATAATAGTTCCTTCTCAATCTCTATATTATTGATTAGATTTTTAAAACGTGTGTCAAATAATTATGTATTAGAGATTAAAACACTCGGAAAATCATAAGCATATTTATTTTTTTCTTTCATTAATAAACTATATATAATTTCTACATACAATTTTTTTTCTTTTTTTATTTGTGTAAACTCTTTTATTGAAATTTCATTGCTTTCATAAGATATTAACAAAAAAATTTTTTTGATAGAATTATTTATTAAAATATTATATATTTCATCAAAAAAAGAAAAAGAATTATAAAATTTATACTTACCATCTTTTTTGTTTATATTTAATATATTTTTCGTTGTTAAAAAATCGCAATTATGTTCAAAAAAATTATCTGTAATAATAAAATAAAAATGTGAATTTAATTCTTCTACAAAATTTGTGTTCCATTCTAGACGATTAAAAATTATTCCTAAATTTTTTTTCATACAATATAAGACTAATTCTTTTGATAAAACTTCCATTTTTTCGAATTTAATATCATCACATACAAAGAAAATAACTGACTTACTCATAAAATATACGGTAGCACCTCCTCGATATATCGCCAAACTCCATTAATTAATCTCCAAGTAAATTTATGGATGTGTGGTAAACATGATTTTTTTGCTGATTTAATATAATGTGACCTACCAGTTGTATCTACTCTATATGAAAGATTACCATTTTCATCATATTCACCAAATGATCCTCCACTTTCAACTTTAGTATTCGGTGGTCCTTGTAACTTAATATTATTCATAATGGTAATTGTGGATACCATAGCAGCGCCAGCAATTACTTGCGCACCATTAATAGATACAGCAGTTGTACCAACAATTCCAATACTCATTGCACTTCCACCATTAACAAAACCAAGCATTGGTATTGTTATAGTGAATTCTAATCCAGCTATTAATCCTAATAATGCACCTAATGCAGTTGCCCCAATATATTCTTGAGGTGTAACACTTCCATTAAAGACTTCTCCATCGTCTTTATAATCGATATAGACCATTGCACTAAATGCAACAACCATCCCAAAAATAATTAAGCCAGCTGATATAGCAAAACAACCACTCGGATCAACATATTTAATCGGATTATTAAAGCAATAACGATATAAATCCAAACCTTGAATATTTGTTTCATCCAAATAACTTATTGAATCAGGTGTAAGCCATCTACACCAAAAACTATAATAATATCTATTTCCACAATAATATAATCCAGTTTCGTAATCAAAATAATAACCTCTATATTTAAATGGATTTATATTTTTTAATAATGGGTCATTTATTAGTTCAAGAACTATATTACCAAATGCATCATATTCATATAATGCAGCAGTTTCATCATTTTCGTTAACAATTCTAACAATATCACCTAAGATATTTTTTTCATAAAAATATCGTTTATTATCATATATAAATCCTTGTATTCCTGATTGACTATATAAATAATATATTTTAAGTGAAGAACTTGAATTAGGAGATGATATTGTTTCATATAATATTCTTGAACCTTCTACTTCATAAGAATGGGTTTCAATAACTTCATTTGTTTGAAGGTTATATTTCTTTTTTTCTATTCTTATTCCATTTTCATTATATTTGAATTCTAAAATGAAATTTTGATCTCCATCAATTATTTTTATTAATTTATGACCATCTTTATAAAAATATTGTTTATTACGATAAGTTTTTACATTACCATTTTCATCATAAGTAATATCAAAATTATTTAATTTTGTTAATAAATCTTTATTTGTTTCTGAATCATAACTAAATATATCTTGTGAAATAATATTATTTGATAAATCTTCTTTTTGGCATTTAATTAAACGTCCAAAAATATCATAAACATATCTCATTTGATAATTACTTGATTCAATTCTTTCTAAAGTTAAATTATCAAGTTCATTATATTCATATATAGTAGTGTTATTAAAGAAATCTTTTAAAGATACAATATTTCCTTTGTTATCATAAGTTAAACTTTCTGTATGGATAATTGAATTTGTTTTTTTATCAAATACAGTAAATTCTTTAACTTGATCACAATATTTTGTTTGAGTAACTTTTATTATAGTTCCTAATGGATTATCTGATATTAATTTATTATCATATTCAAAGCCATATCCAAATTTAAATGAATTTATTTTACTTAATTCATTTAATTCATTATATTCATAACTTTCTTTGAACGAATAATTTTTATTATTAATATTTAATGTATAATTACTTTGCAATAAATTATTATTAAATACTGAATCATTTTCAAATTTTATACTTGAAATAACTTTATTATTATCGTTTTTATCAAATGTTCTAGTTTCTTTTATTAAATTATTTTCAGTATCATATTCAAAATATTTATTATATAAATTTAATTTTTCAATTTTTATTAATCTATTTAAATTATCATAATGATATATATAACTATAATATGGACCATCACCATTATATTGCATTACTTTTAATAATTTACTTGATCTATTTGTAACAAGACTACTATCAAAAGGTGAGCCAACATTTTCAATAGCTTTTCCTTTTACATAATCAGCATAAATATATATTATTATGGTTTCTTTTTTATTATTTTCTTCTCTATCAACTTCTACTAATCGATCATATTTATCATAAGTACAAATTAATTTTTGATTATTTGGATAAATTAATGTTATTACTTTTTTATATTCAAAATATTCATGGTTAAAAGTTATAACATCATTTGCAAATAATTTTATTTTATTTAAATTGCCATATTCATCATATTCAAATGTATAATTATTACCAGTTGAAGATGTAATATTAGTTATATTTGAATATTTGTCATAAGAAATATTATTTTTTAATAAAGAATCATTTAATTGCTCTTTTACTTCTATTAAATCATCATTATTATATTCATAATTTATTTCATGATTATCTTCATCAATTATTTTATTGACATTATTTTTGTTATCATAAGTTAAAGATATTTTTTGTTTAATATTAGATCTATATTCTCCAATAGAAATTAATTTACTATTTTTATCATAAGTATATTCTTTTTCTTTTTGTAATCTATCAAATATAGTTTTAAAATAAGTTTTTCCAATTAATTCAATATCACCATAATTATTGTAATTAATATTTAAGCTATATTTTTTATCAGTAATAGATGTTATATAATCGTTTTTTGTTAATATTGATGATTCTATTGATAAATCATTAATATTTTTAGTAACATTTATTGTTCCATAATTATCTTTATTATAATTATAAAATATGATTTCATTACCATTTTTAGTAAAGAAATATAATTCTAAATCAGAAAAATTAGTTGAATATTGATTATTAAATTCATCAATAAATGTTATATCAGTATCTATAATAAACGAAGCAAAATTATTATAATAAAATTTAAAAGTTTCAGTATTATTGTTAAGGCATTTTAAATAAGATTTATAATTAAAAAATAATTCATTATCAGTAACAAAATATTTTGTCGCATTAATAGAAATAGAACCATTAAAAATTGATAATTGAGTTTTAGTGTTATTTTTATTAAGATAAATATTATTAATTGCAGAAGATGTCTTATTTAAAGCAATTCCTTTATATGAATTTGTATTTCCATATAATTTTATTCCAAGAGGATATAATGTTCCATTATTATTATTTACTGGTAAAGCAGTAAAGACTATATTTGTTACATTTACTTTTTTATTG
>URVS01000080.1 GCA_900551385.1 uncultured Mollicutes bacterium
GGTTAAGCTAAGTAAGAACGATGTGTTACTGCTTGGCGATGATCCGTGCCATGATCGTACGTTTATCGTGAAGGGTACAAAAGATCCAGCTGGAACAGGGCAGTTTTCCATCTATTATGTATTAGAAAGAAGTGATACTATAATTGTTGCTTCAGTCGCAGCAATATATGGTTTAAGTGATCCTAAAGAATATCAATCATTAGTTTTCTTTTTACATAAAGGTGAAGAAATTGATCGTAAAGATTTATTAACTAGATTAGTTAATAATCAATATATTAGAAATAATTTAGATTTAACACCTGGTACTTTTAGAGTAAATGGTGATGTTATTGAAATTGCACCAAGTTCAACAAGTGAATTTGTTATTAAAATATTATTAGATGAATTTGATACAATTGAAGAAATTGTTGCAGTTGATCCATTAACTGGAGAAATAAAACATACTTTTGATGAATATCCTATATTTCCTACTCATGAACATGCTTCCACTCAAAAAAGAATTAATGAAGCTGTAGAAACTATTAAAATAGAATTAAAAGAAAGATTAGATTATTTTCATGTTAATGGTAAATTACTTGAAGAAGAAAGATTATCACAAAGAACAAATAGAGACATTGAAACTTTATTAGAATTTGGTATGTGTCCTGGAATAGAAAATTATTCTCGACATATTGATAAAAGAAAAGAAGGACAGACACCTTTTACTTTATTTGATTATTTTCCTAAAGATTATTTATTATTTGTTGATGAAAGTCATGTAACTTTACCTCAAATTAAAGGTATGTATAATGGAGACAGAGCTAGAAAAGAAGTATTAGTGGAATATGGTTTTCGTTTACCATCTGCTTTAGATAATAGACCATTAAATTTTGAAGAATTTGAAAGTAAAATTAATCAAATTATATGTACTTCTGCGACTCCTGGAGATTATGAATTAAATAAAGTAAATAATGAAGTTGTAGAACAAATTATTAGACCTACAGGATTACTTGATCCGCTTATTGATGTTAGAAATACATCTAATCCAGTTTATGATTTAATAGGCGCTAGTAAAGAAGTAATAAGTAGAAATGAAAGAGTAATGATAGTCACTATGACTATTAATGATGCAGAAAATTTAACTTCTTATTTAAAAGAACAAGGAATGAAAGTTGTTTATCTTCATAATGAAACCAAAACTCTTGAAAGAACAGAAATTATTTATAATTTAAGAAAAGGTAAATATGATATTCTAGTTGGTATTAATTTATTAAGAGAAGGTTTAGATATTCCTGAAGTGTCTTTAATATGTATTTTAGATGCAGATAAAGAAGGATTTTTAAGAAGTGAAAGATCATTAATACAAGTAATAGGTAGAGCAGCTAGAAATGAACATGGCAAAGTAATTATGTATGCTTCTAAAATTACTGATTCAATGAAAGCAAGTATTGATGAAACAAATAGAAGGAGAGCTATTCAAGAAAAATATAATGAAGAACATCATATAACTCCAAAAACTATTATTAAAGAAATTAGAATGCCTTTAAAAATTAAAGATACTGTTGTTAATAAAAATAAAAATGGTAAAATGACAAAATCAGAAAAAGAAAGATATATTAAAGATATAGAAAAACAAATGAGAGAAGCTGCTAAAAATTATGAATTTGAAAAAGCTGCTGAACTTAGAGATATTTTATTTGAATTAAAAGGCGAATAATATATATTTTTTATTGCAAATCACTTCGGCCAAATATTACAAATCACTTCGGCGAGATATTGCAAATCACTTTACTGAATAATAAAATTACAATAAAAAAATAACACCCAAGCGATGTTATTTTTTTGATTTTGAGAGGTTGTTAGTGCTTATATATTAATGCTTGGTAATTGCACCCATTAATAGGTATATAATGCTTTAGTATTAGCTATTTCTAAATCTTCCATTTTAACAAATGAATATTTACATTGTTTAGTAATAACTGTATCTAATACATTTTTAGAATTAATTATTTCGTTAACTAATTCTTCTTTTGAAATAATAGATGAATCTATATCAATCACAATAGCGTTATTTTTATTGTGCATTGAAACAATATTATTAGCTAATTTACTTATTTTGTCAAATAATTCATGACTAGAAAGATAAATAATATCTTTTCCTCCATTTGAAATTAAATCTAATGAATAAGCGATTTGGCCTAAAGAAGATTTTTCATTGGTAACAATAAATATATTTTCGTTATTTAAATTTGTTGATTGATCACTTAAAATAATTGGTTTCATAGATAGCCCTCCTATTTGACTAAAATCATTATATATCAAAAGTAATAAAAAAATTCTCTACTGTTATTTTTTAAACTCTACTCGTAATTTTTCAAAAGTAGAGTTATAAAAAACAACTCTACTGGGAGTAGAATACCCCATAAATGTATTGAAAATCGCTATTTTTAATGATAAAGTAATGATATGGACGAGAATAAATTTAAAGAAAACATTGCTAGAAATATTACTGCTTATAGAAAGAGAATTAATCTTACTCAATTACAACTTGCTGAAAGATTAAATTATTCTGATAAAGCAATATCTAAATGGGAAAGAGCAGAAGGTGTTCCTGATACTTTAATAATGCTTAAATTATGTGAAATATTTAATGTTACTTTAAATGATTTAGTTGTAGATAAACCAAAAAAAGAAAAAAAACCAACTTTCTTTAGAAATAGAATTATTATACCTTTTTTATCTTGTATTGGTTCTTGGCTTATTGCCATAATTATTTATGTTGTATGTGGTATGATTGGTAAAAATTCTACTTATTGGATTTGTTTTATTTATGCTTTAAATATTGATTTTATTGTTTTGGTAGTATTTACTGCTATTTGGGGTAATAAGTGGTTAAAACTTACTACTATTTCTGGACTTATTTGGTCTACTTGTTTATCTATTTATTTATCTTTAAGATTATTTTTAGTAAACGCTAATAATAGTTGGATGATATTTTTAGTAGGTATTCCTGTTGAATTGTTCTTTATTTTCTTTTTCTTATTAAAGAAAAGGGATAAAAATGTTTAGGAGTTATTATCATGATTAAAAATGATGTTGTAAATTTTATTAATGAAAGTCCTACTGCTTTTAATGCTGTAGATAATTTAAAAAAAGAATTAGTAAATAATAATTTTATTGAATTATTAGAAAAAGAAAAATTTAATTTAAAAAAAGGAAATAAATATTTTATTACAAGAAATGATTCTTGTATTATTGCTTTTAAGATTGGTAAAGATGTTAATAATGATTATAGTTTTAAAATAGTTGCTAGCCATGCAGATTCACCATGCTTTAAAATCAAACCAAATTATAATAATAAACAAGATATTTATAATAGAATTAATATTGAACCTTATGGAGGTATGATTGTTTCTACTTGGTTAGACCGTCCTTTATCTATTGCAGGAAGAATAATTATTAAACAAGATAATCAAATTGTTAGTAAAATTATAAATATTAAAAAACCAATTTTAATGATACCTAATATGTGTATTCACTTTAATAGAGAAATTAATAAAGGTTATGAATATAATTTTGCTAGAGATATGGTACCATTTATTGGACAAGATGATTTAGGTAATGACATTTTATCTTTAGTTAGTGAAGAATTAAATGTTAATAAACAGGATGTTTTACATTTTGATTTATTTACTTATAATTTTGAAAAAGGTTATTTATGGGGTAAAAATGATGAATATATTTCTTCACCTAGATTAGATGATCTTGAATGTGCTTATGTAACAATGAAATCATTTATTGATTCTGAAGATAATAAAAATATTAATATATGTACAGTTTTTGATAATGAAGAAGTAGGCTCTACTACTATTCAAGGGGCAAATTCTGACTTCTTAAATATTGTTTTAAGAAGAATAAATAACGCTTTAAATTTTGATGAAGAAACTTATTATTGTGCTTTAAGTAAATCATTTTTAGTTTCTAGTGATAATGCTCATGCTGTACATCCAAATCTTAATTTTACTGATTCTAATAATAAAGTATATATGAATAAAGGTATAGTTATTAAATTTAATGCAAGTCAAAGTTATACTACTGATGCTTATTCAAGTGGAGTAGTACAAAATATCTGTTTAAAAAATAATATCCCATATCAATTCTTTACTAATAAATCAGATATTAGAGGTGGATCAACTTTAGGTAATATTTCTAATACTCATGTTTCTTTAAAATCTTGTGATATTGGTTTAGGTCAACTTGCAATGCATTCAAGTTTTGAAACTGCTGGTGCAGAAGATATTTTATATTTATATAATTTTATTAAAAATTTCTATTTATAATTATTCTACTGTAACTGATTTAGCTAAATTACGAGGAGTATCTATTTCATTATTTTTTATTTTAGCAACAAAGAATGATAGAAGTTGCATACAAACTAATAAACTTAATGGCATAATATAAATTGGTAAATCATTTAAGATAAAATTATCTTGTTTAGATAATTCTTTTTTAGCAAATGTATAAATGTTACCTCCTCTACTACTTGCTTCTAGTAAATTAGTTCTCATTATATTTGAAACATCTTTTTGGGTTAATAAACCAATTATACCAACTTTATTATCAATTAAGGCAAGACTACCATGTTTTAATTCTCCTGAAGAAAATGCTTCAGCATGAATATAAGATATTTCTTTTAATTTTAGCGCTCCTTCTAAAGCAATATAATAATCTAAATTTTTACCCAAAATAAATACATCTTGATATTTAGATATAGTTAAGGCTAATGAATTTATGTCTTCTTTATGTAATAAAATTCTTTTTATTTCTTCTTTTAAATTTATTAAATCTTGAGATATATTATTTTTTGCTAATAAAAGAAGAATAATACATTGTCCTAATACTGCTTTAGTAGACGCTACTGAAATTTCTCTACCTGCATATAGATATAAAATATCATTACATAAATGAGTAATCGTGGAATTGAATGAATTAGTAATCCCTAAAATATAATAATTTTTTTCTTTACATAATTTAATAACATTGATAACATCTAATGTTTCTCCTGATTGAGAAATAAAAATAAATAATGGTTTTTTACTTACTAAAGGAAAATCATATAATGCTTCACTAGCTAAAATAACTTCTACAGGTTTATTTTTAAAATGTTCAAAATAATATTTTCCTAGATTTCCTGAATAATATGAACTTCCACATGCGATAATATAAATTTTATCAGCTTGATTAATTTTGTTAATAATTCTTTTTTTGATATTTAATTTATTATTTTTATAATAATGATTAATGATTTCATCAATTAATAATGGCTCATCATATATTTCTTTTTCCATATGATATTGATAATTATTATTTGATAATTTTATATTTTCTATAATAATTTTTTCTTCTTTATAATTTATTTTATTACCATTTTTATTGTAAATATTAATATTGTTTTTATTAATAAAACCATATTGTTTATCTTTAATTATAATTTGTTTTTTTATTTTTTTATTAAACGCTAAATAATCAGAAGCAATAAACATTTCATTAGTATTATGACCAATAACTAAAGGTGTTTGATTTTTTAAAAAATATAAATTTTCTTTATCTAATACATCAATAATTACTAAAGCATAAGATCCTTTTAATAAATTATTTAATTTATTTAATGATTGTAATAAAGAATTTTCTTCAGCTAATTTAGCTAATAAATTAACTATTACTTCAGTATCAGTAGAAGAAACAAAATTAACATTAGATAAATATTTTTCTTTTAATTCTAAATAATTTTCTATTACTCCATTATGAACTAGAGCAAATCTTCTATTATAACTTATTTGAGGATGAGCATTAATTTTATTTGGTTTACCGTGAGTAGCCCATCTAGTATGGCCTATACCAATATTACAATTTATTTTATAATCAATAATTGTTTTTAAATGGTTTACTTTTCCTACATCTTTAAAAATAGTAATAGGTGATGTATTTAATGCAATTCCACTTGAATCATATCCTCGATATTCTAATTTTTCTAAACCATTAATTAAAGAATTAAGACAATTATTACCAATATAACCTATGATTCCACACATAATTATTTCTCCTGAAAATATGGATAATTACTAGCTTTATTTTCTTTAGTAATTTGTTTAGATCTAGCAATAGTAAATGAATTTTTATTTGTAGATTTTGTTAATGTAGAACCTGCCGCAATCATAGATGATTCACCAATTTCAATAGGTGCGATTAAATTACTATTACAACCAATAAAAGAATTAGAACCAATTATTGTTTTATATTTATTTTTACCATCATAATTAACAGTTATTACTCCACAACCAATATTTACATTATCACCACATAAACAATCACCTATGTAGCTTAAATGCGATATTTTAGTGTTTTTACCAATAAGAGAATTTTTAATTTCTACAAAATTTCCAACTCTAACATTTTCATTAATTAAAGAGTTGTTTCTAATATGAGAAAAAGGACCAATTTTACAATTATTTGAAATAATAGAGTCATTTATTTTAGAAGATGTAATTTCACAATTAGAACTAATTTTTGAATTATTAATTATTACATTTCCATTTAAAATAACATCTTTACCAAAAGTAGAATTTTCATCAAAAAGTGATTCGAAAGAAAATCCATTTAAATTATC
>URVS01000081.1 GCA_900551385.1 uncultured Mollicutes bacterium
CAAAAGAATTAAAAAGATACCTAAAATAAATTTCCATTTATATGGTGCAATATATTTAAATGTTCTTTTTAAGATTTCTCTATCGGTATATTTTTTTGTTAAGGTTAAATCAATCTTATCCATTTTTTTCACCTAACGATTCTTCTAATTTTTGTAAATCAACCATTCTTTTATAAGTTGGTGATATTTTTAACAAATTTTCATGTGTATCAAAAGCTTCTACTTTACCTTCATTTAAAACAATAATACGATCAAGATGTTCAACTGTAGACACTCTTGAAGAGACTAAAATAGTTGTTTTTCCTTTTCTTTTTTCTTTAATATTTGATAATATTTTTTCTTCTGTTTTGATATCAACTGCACTAACAGAATCATCTAGAACCATAATTGGAGAATCTTTTAAATACGCTCTAGCAATACTAATTCTTTGTTTTTGTCCACCTGATAAAGTAACTCCTCTTTCTCCAACTAAAGTTTTATATCCATCAATAAAATCGACAATATTATTATCTACATCAGCAAATTTACATGCTTCTATTACTTTTTCTTTTTTTATTTCATCTTCAGAAAAAGCTACATTATCTTCTATAGAAGTAGAAAATAAAAAATTATCTTGAGGAACAAAACTAATATTATTTCTAACATCTTTGATCTTAAGATCCATGATATCATTATCATCTAAAAATAATGTTCCTTTTTTAAAATTATCTAATCTTAATAATGATGAAACAAGTGTTGTTTTGCCAGAACCAATCTTGCCGACTATACCAATATTTTCACCAACATTTATTTCTAAATTAATATTTTCTAATTGATAAACATCATTATTTAAATAAGAATATGAAAAACTTTTGAATGTTATTTTACCTTTTAATTTATCATTTTTTTTACTTGTAGGAAGATCCATTACATCAATTTTTTCATCTAATAAATTAGATATTCTTTTTAAAGAAGTTTTAGCTCTTGATCTTAACGCAACAATTTGTCCTAAAGCAATCATAGGCCAAATAATAGTGTTAAAATAACCAACAAATTCAATCATATCTGCTCTAGTAAAGTTAACATTATTATCACCATAAACACCTTGATAAACTAAAAATGCTCCATATGTTAAGCCAACAACCGTCATTCCTTCAATTAATATAGAGAAGCCTGTATCTAAAAAAGCAGAAAACTTAACTAAAGCTAAATCTTTATTTTTTGTTTCTTCATTAACTTTTTTAAATCTAATAGCTTCTTTAATTTCATTTACAAAAGCTTTAATAACTCTTAAGCCAGTAAACAATTCTTGTACATAATCAGACATTCTTTCAAATGCTTTTTGTCTATCATTATAAATTTTTTCTATTTTATTATCGATAAAATAAGCAAATATACATAATAAAATTAAAGGAATTAAACAAATTAAAGATAAAGATAAATTTATTCTTAACATTTTATAAAAAGTTAATATAGTTAAAAATATTGAATCAACAAGCATAACAGTTCCCCATCCATAAGCTTCTTGAATAGTATCTAAATCGTTAGTAAAATATGACATCATCGCTCCAACTTTATTTTCTTGATAAAATCTTTGTGATAATTTTTCACATTTAACAAACATATCTTCTCTTAAATCGCTAGCAATATTAAATGCTCCAGATAAAATACTTACTCTCCAAATAAATCTTCCAGTGAACATAAATATTGCCACATAAAATATATTTAATGCTCCTTGATTAATCATTATTTCAGTCAATGTTCCATTATCATTAGCTCTTGATAAATCACCAATAATTTGAGGAACTAATAATTGCACATAATCAACAAGTATTAAAAAAAGCACTCCTATAAAGAAGTGTAAAAAATATTTAAAATAAAATCTGTTAACATACTTTCCGAATATCATATGGCATATTATACACAAGATTTTGTTTTTTTTATATAAAAGTTTGGTTTTTTAATTATTATATGCTTTTTTTAAAGAAAGTATTTTTCATCTAACAAGGTCTAGTATCTTGTTGGATCATTTAGTATTATTTTGATTTTCATTCTTCCATCATAATCACTATAATCTGATTTTAAATCATTTAATGCATATGTAGCATCTTGAAATATTTCTTTTTTTAAATTAACATAATCATTCGATAAATATCTAAGTTCAGTATCTACCGCGTATTGACCATTATTCATAGTTGTTGAGCCTATATTATATCGTCCATTTATTGTAAAATCTATTGTATTTGAAATAATTGACGCTCTAACTGATACATCTATATAACTATCTCCATGGCTTATACTTCCAGAATATTGATTAGCAATACTATGCATGGTCATTGATAATTGATTGAAAAATATTCCATCATGTTTTCTATTATCACTTGAATAACTACTTCCACTTGAATAACTGCTTCCACTTGTTCCACCAGATAACCCCACATAAAATCCACCTAAGCTTGAATCACCAAATTCTTCAAAAGCTCCACCTACTTTAAATCTATAAATTCCCATTATTATGATATTAGCAACTAAAATAATAGTTAAAGTAGTTTGTAATGTTTTTATTTCTCTAAATATTAAACACAATATTATTGATAAAACAAAACTAATACCAATACTAATAGGAGTAAAAAAAGGATCATATTCGGCATCTACATCTTTAGAAGTTGTAATTAACCAAGCAAATGAGTTTATTCCCGGTGAAATAATTCCTGCAAAAACAATAATTATTGAAAACATATCAGGATCAGTATCATTATGGCCACCAAAACTTTCAATACAATTCATAGAACAAATCATTGAAAAAATCATTACAATTATAAAAATAATTCTTTTTAAAACAACTCCAAAACCATTATCTAGAATTGATATATCTAAAATATCACCTAATATTTGATATACTAAACCTCCTGCAATAGTTATTATAAAAATTACTGCATACATTTCGAAAACTCTTGATCCACCTATATTAGGATTAGAACAAAAAATAGGAAAAACAATAAAAATTAAAATTAATAAACCAACTGAAATCAAAATGCTAGTAAGCAATCTAAGGAATCTATTACCAAGCATAATAATCACCTAGTTATGGAATAATTCATCAAGAGCAGCTTGTTCATCACTAGTTAAAATTCCATCACTAGCGCATACCATTAAGCCAATCATTAATAAATCATTAACATTTTCATCATCAAGAGCAGCTTTAAAATAAAATACTCTATTTTCTGCTTCTTCAAAATCCATATCTTTAAAATAAAGATTTAATTGTTGTCCAGAAATAGTTAAACCCATTGTATCAATTAATAATTGAATTTCATCAAAAGCAATAATGTTATCTAATTTAATAAAATAGCCAAAAATTTTTAACATATCTGGCATTGCTTCATCTTTATTATTTGTAATTAAAACATTATATAATTTATCGACAGCTTCCTTTGTTAAATTAATTTTTTCTTCATAAGACATGTCTAAAGCATCTTGAAGTAAATCATTAAAATCATTGTTCATAAAAAACACCTTAATGTTTTAATTATTTAAAAAAATTTAATTTTGGCGCTAAATTGGCACTTATAATCCTAATTCAATCTTATAAATATCCACCCTTTTAACATAATCAATAAATGCAGAAAAATTGTCATAAATAATATTATTTGTTTCTTTATATTGATATAAACTATATAATTTAGATTTTACTTTAATTAAAAGAATATCTTCTTTATTATTAAAAGATTTAATTATTAATTTGCTTTCGCCCTTTGCTAAAGCAATATAAAATTATATTTATTTACAATAACAACCTATTGATTGTTTATATTTATTACCATTAAAATCAAATAAAATATTATTCACTTTAATAGAATTGTTTTCTTTAAATAATCTTTCTTCTTGCATAACGCAGTATTTTTTTGCATTTACTAAACCAATTTTATTATCTATTTTATATTTAGGTAAAGGATCAACTTCTTCTAAATAAGATTCACTTTTATTATAAAAATCATCTAAATTTTCAATAACATAATTATCCACACTATAAATAAGATTTTTTTGTAAAATAACATTATTACAATTACCTAATTTGAATGAAGTATTTTGAGATTGATTATAAATTAAATTGTTATAAAAATTAACTTTTCTATCATCATTTATTTGTAAAATAATAGGACTAGTTTTATTAGAAGTAATTATAGTATTATTATATATTTCTAATCCAGAAGAATAATAATTAGCAAATATAATTCCTTTATTCCCTATATCATCTATAGATAGATTATATCTAACTATCGTTTTATCTTCTCCAAGAATATCATTTTCATTTTTAAAATTACAATTAATAAATAAACCAAAAGAATTATCATGACTATAATTGTATTGCCAAATAGTATCTTTACTTTGCAAATCAGCGTCAAGCAAGGATCCATCCATTATCCCTAAATTATTATTAGGATTTTTCATTGCTTTATTATTATATCCCTCATTATATTGAATAATAGTTTTATCAACATAAGAAGTAACAATTTGATTTCCTGTATAGCATCTAATAGAAGTATCATGAATAACATTATGTTCAATAATTCCACCTAATAAATTTCTAGCAAATATAGCATTTTTGCCTATATTAGAAATATTATTATAAGTAATATTGACATTTGTATAAGCGTATTTAGAGAAATCTTTATCATATGGAGAATTTTTTTCTACATTATTATTAACCATATTCCAATAAGTAGAAATACCAACATTATCAACATTTTCTATTTTATTATTTGTAATCAACAAATTATCATATCGACTCTTTCTATTTTCTACCCAAACTTGAATGCCACCTGTTTTTTTACTAGATAAAGCACTACCATTATTTTCTTGATCTAAATAACCCCTAATATCAT
The DNA here is from genome assembly GCA_900551385.1 of uncultured Mollicutes bacterium. Taxonomy (GTDB): domain Bacteria; phylum Bacillota_I; class Bacilli_A; order RFN20; family CAG-449; genus CAG-449. The sequence continues at coordinate 4,866 of URVS01000081.1, forward strand.
GAATATATAAAGATTTTAAAGTAATATTTCTATATATCCCTTCTTTATTAGAATTAATTAAAACACCTCTTTTATCACCTATAAGATTATTAGAATCATATATTTCTAAATTTTCTACAATAACATTACTACAATTTTCTAAATACAAAACAGCTTTATTAATTCTATTATTACCATCAATAATTGGTTTATTACCTTCACCATAATTAGAAATTAAAATAGGTTCATTATCTAATCCAACAACATTAATTAAATCAAAACCATCTATAAATTTACTATTATTTTTTAATAATATCTTAGTGCCACTTTCTATATTTAATGTTTTTAAAACATTTAAATCATTATATGGATTTTCATAACTTCCATTTCCATTACTAACATTACTATCAAAATAAATTACATTTTTATAATTAAATTCATTATATTTAAGACTAATATTAAATTGATTAGCTATTTTACTAGCTTCACCTATTTGATAAACTAAGCATTCATTTTGTTCATTAAAATTAAGATAAGCACTAATATTATTACCTAAATCATAACCTGCCACATTATAAACACATTGATGAAAATACTCACCATTACATAACTCAAAAGGTACATTATAAAACTTATTAGTGCCTAAAATAACATTATTCTTATTTTTACATAACTTAATTTGTTCATTTCTTATTTTATCTTTAAAAGAAACAATTTTACCATTTTCATAAACATTAATAGGAATAACAAAACAATTATCCACAATAGATAAATAATTATTAACAATATCATTAAACTTATTAATATAATTATCATTTTCATCTGCATTAAGCGATACAATAACATTCACATTACTAGTTACATAATTATTATTAGATAAATAAGATAAACAATTATTTAATTTATTAACACTTTCTTTATAAAAATTTCCATTTATATTCCAATCATTAATATTTGAATAAGTAACACTACTATCAATAACTACTACATCATTATTACTTTCATAAGAAGCACAAAAAGAGGACATAAGTCCTCCATTTTTATTATTTAATAATCCTAATCCATTTGAATTATATTCATAAGCATTATCACACTTAATAACATCTTCACTTTCACCTATTCCAGAAATAAGACCATCTCCTACAAATAAAAATACATCAATATATTTATAATCTATAGGCGTTTTATTACAGGAACAAATTAATAAACTACTAAATAATAAGCTAATATTTAATAAAAATTTTAAACTTTTATTTTTTACTTTCATAAATTAGTTATTTGCTAAAGGTATATAGTAAATGCTATCCATTATAATAGTACCTAATGTAGGTTTTTTAAATTTTAATCCAACAAAAGATCCAGATAGTTCACCGTCACTTGTAAATATAATACTAAATGAAAAAGAAGCTTCTTTTTTGATAATTACATTTTTTGACACATTACCAAGCTCATAGGTAAAGTTTAAATCGTTTGCTGTATTGTTTGTAACAGTCATTTTGAAAAAGAAATCACCTTTATAAATATTATTTTCTTCATGCTCTGCCCTCCTGCTTTAATGGGTGTGTGAAGACGAAGCGTGAACCATCGGTATACTGCGGGTCTATCCATATTCTTCCGCCAAGACGGCTGATGATGAGCTGGCAGATAGCTAATCCGAGACCTGTTCCCTGAGATTTCTCGTTTACTCTTTCGAAACGTTCGAATATGCTGCTTTGTTTTTCTGACGGGATACCGCAACCGGTATCT
>URVS01000082.1 GCA_900551385.1 uncultured Mollicutes bacterium
CAAAAGTAACACTTACGCCTTCACTGGTAGTAACATTAATTGCGTGGCTAGGTAAACAAGCTTCAGCAGATATCACAACATTTTTATTAGGCATTACAAATTTATAAGTTAATCCTTCTTCTACAGTTTGTAATGTAACATCATTTGAAGAAATAGATTTAAATAAATAATGTTCACTATATGTTAAAGTAACTGTAACTTCAGTTCCTTCTTCAACTTTTAAATTATCTTGACCATTAAATTTAAGATTAATTCCTTCACTTACTTCTGCACTAACATCATATTTAGCTTTAATAGATTCCGAACTAGTAGAACTAGAAGAACTAGTAGAACTATTTGATGATGTTGAAGTTGTTGTTTGACAAGATGCTAAAGCAATGCCACATGATGCTAATAACAATGCCAAATGCATAATTTTCTTTTTCATAAATAAATTCTCCTCCAAAAAAAATAAACAGTCATTTTTTTTATTTAATATTAAATAAATAATAATAATTATTTACTCATTCATAGAAAATAACATATTTGAGACACATGTTTCAATAATAAAAAATTTTTTATAAAAATAAATATGCAAAAACATAATTTCAATATTGAAAAATATTCATTTTTCTATTAAATCGTTTTTAATTTAAAAAATATTAATCACAACTATTTAAATATATAAACAAGTTTTAATTATAAATTTTTTTCTTTTTCTAGTTTAAGAAAAAATTCACTTGATTCAGCATCTTCATGTCTTAAAAAAGAGCTAGTTTCAGTGTTAATTTCTTTAATAATTTTTCTTTCTTCTTCAGTTAATGTAAATGAATATACATCTTGATTTGTTTTCATTCTTTCTTCTTTAGTAGTAGTTGATAAAACAACAATACCATTATCTAATAAATATCTAATAATAACATTAGCAATGCCAGTATGATGATTTTCAGCAATTTTTAATAATGTTGGATTACTAAACATATTATTTCTTCCTTCTGCAAAAGGTCCCCACGCTTCACTTACAACATTATATTTTTCATCCCATTTTCTCCAATCATCTTTTTGATCAAAAGGATTAATTTCAATTTGATTAATCATTGGTTTAATTTCTACATGTCCACATAAATCTATTAATCTATTAGGCCAAAAATTTGAAACACCAATCGCTTTAGCTTTTCCTTCTTTATAAATTCTTTCTAAATCTCTCCATGCTCCATAATAATCACCAAATGGTTGATGAAGTAATAATAAATCAACATAATCAGTGCCTAATTTATTTAATGATTTAATAAAAGAATCATAAGTTTTATTATCTCCAAAATTACTAATCCAAATTTTAGTTGTTAAGAAAATTTCTTTTCTATCAATGCCAGATTCTTTAATTGCTTCGCCAACTTCTTTTTCATTTAAATATACTTGAGCAGTATCAATATGTCTATAGCCAGCTTTTAATGCTTTTAAAACACATTCTTTAGTTTTACCATTTTCTGGAATTCTATAAACACCATATCCAATTTCTGGAATTTTAGCTCCATTATTTAATTCTACTAATTTCATATTTCCTCCAAGATATTTTTTCAATTAAAATATACAACAAACAAAAGTAGTGTCAATAAAAATATTATATTTTTCAAATAATAATTAAAAACTAGAATAGTTTACTAACCATTCTAGTTATATATTTATTCAATATTTTTTTATAATGAACTAATAATTAATGTTACATATACTGCTTCATAAGAACTAAATGTAGTTGAAGTATTTGTTGATGTAAAATCAAATTCATTTACAACTGTTTTAGTTTCATCATCAAGTGGTTTATTATAAATAATTAATTTATATGAATTATTTTTAAAATCAGGATTTTTTAAAGAGAAATCTAACTCATCACCAGAAATGAATTTGGATGTAATTACTTCATTATTCTTTGTAGAGTCAATAATTGTTAAATTACTTGTAGCATTTTCATCAAGATAAACATCTTTTAAAAGTCTATTTTCTTTAGTTGAACATGAAATAATAATATCTTCATTTGGCATTGTAAATTTTAATGTAGTGAAAGTAGGAGAAAACTCTACATCTTTTCCGCTAGCAGTCTTAATAGTGGTTTCTTTAAGATTCATTTCTTTATAATAATTATTGGCAGTAAAATCAATTTTTACTTGATGCCCTTCAATTATTTGACCATCAGTCGTTTCTTTTTCACCATATGAATTAGGGTATAAAGTTTTATCAATTATTTTTGTTGATATATCTTCTTCACCAAAATTAAAATTAATTTTATATTTTTGTGCTTGATGTAAATCAAAAATAATTGTTGAATTTTTATTTGGCATTGTAAATTCATATTTATTAGATGACAAAGTAAGTTCTAAATCATTTAATTTAACTGAATTAATTGAATAACCATTTTCTAAAGACAAAGTCATTGTTAATTTAGCGCCTTCATTAATCAAATCACCAGATTGTACTGTTTCATTAAACATATTGACAACATTTAATTTTTTTATTCCTTCAACGCTATTAAAAGATAATGTATAAGTGTTTACTTTTTCAAAATCTACGACAATTTTTACATCATAATCAGGTGCTTTTAAAGAAAATGAATAACCATTATAAGCAGTTAGTTCAGTAACTATATTGTTAGTAATTCCAACCATGGAAACTTTTTTAACATGATATCCAATTTTTTCTTTAATAGTAGCAGTAACACTTTCACCAATCTTAGCTTTTGTTTTTGTTAAAGAAATTGTATATGCATCATTTTCTTCATAAGAAATATTAGTGTATTTTTTTACATCAAAAGTAATTTTATTAGTATGACTTCTTCTACTTTCTTGAAATGTTCCTGAATAATAACTACCTGAATATGAACTAACCATTTTTGTTTCGTCATTTATATAGATATATTCAATATAATAACCATCTTTCGGTGTAGCAAATAAATAAAATTCATCACCAACAAATCCATTATTAATTTTATTTTTACCATTTGTATCTGAAGCAAAATAATAATTTTCAATTAAATCATTTTTAATAACATTAAATGTAATAGGAATTTCAAGATTAAATGTAAATTTAATATCGCAATTTGGCATTATAAAATATAATGTTGAGTTTTCTATATTATAATAACATTCGCTTGAATAAAAATATTTTCCATTTGTTAATGATTCAACTGTTGGATCTCCATTTACTAAATAATCATTTGTTGGTTTAATGTTTAAGCTAACAGGAGTTCCAGCATAAAATTCTTGATTTAATCCACCACTTACTCCAAAATTATCTGTATTAGCAAAAGAAATTTTATTTTTTGTGCTTATTGCATGAGAAGTAATTTTTATTGTAACTTCTTTAAGTGAAGAATTATATATACTAAAATAAAATAAATTTGTTTCGTTATTAAAAGATATAGAATTTTTATAAGAAGTATAATATTTTATATCATTTTTATAATCAAAATAATAACCATCTTTAGGCATAACACTGAAAACAATACTATTTTGATATGTAGAACTAAGTGGGTTATAATTTGTTTTTTGTACTTCGTGATTATTTTCTACACCAAGAACTTTTACTTGTGTTTCATCACAATCTATTTTAATTTTAATTTTATTATCTTCAGTTGCAGCTTTTAAAGCAGGATAAACGACAATAGAAGCATCATTATCAGAAGGCATAGTAAATGTACCTTTATAATAAGAAACATTGTCAGTGCTCTTTTCTGAGTCTAATGATAATGAATAAGTTTGATAATTGACATCAAATTTAAAATCATAATATTGTGCTAAAGATTTTTTCACACTAATTTCAATATTTTTTTCTGTACCTTCTTTGATTTCTTCATCAATTGTTAAACCTTCTATTGAACTAATAATTGGTGAAATAGAATAAAATGATTTAATTTTATAATTTTGAGGAACATATTTTGAAATTAAACTAATTGAGATTGCTTTATCAATCATTGTAAATGTTACAGAATTATTTATTATTGAAGAAAATACAATATTATCATCAGAAGAAACATTTTCTAAAACATATTTATTCTTTAAAACAACAGATAAAGTTACTTCTTCACCTTCTTTAGCTTGATTAACTTCTTGATCATTAACTTTTAAAGTGTATGAAATAATATTTTCATCACCATTAATTGTAATTAATCTATTTTCTAAAGGTTTATTTTCTAAAATAACAGATATAGTAACATCACTTGCGACCATAACAAAAGAATAATGATTATCATCAACTTTTGTAACAGTTAAATCATTTACTTTAACTTCTTTAATTAATTTTTTTTCATTAGTAACATTAATAGTTATTGTTACAGTTTCACCTTTTTTAGCAGTTTGTTTATCAACGCTTATAGTAGCATCATCATTATTAGTAATATTTACTTTATAATATTGTTCAACTGAACTTTCGCTTGATGAAACACTATTAGAAGATTGGTTTATTGAGCTACTAGAAGTAGTAGTTCCACAGCTACTTAAAATAGCAGTTAAAACTAAAGAAGTAATTAATAATAATTTTTTATTTTTCATTTTATAATCCCCTCTCTTTTATTTAAGATTTAATAAATAATCATCAATAAGTTTTACATTACTAGAATTGAATCCTGAATATGAATAATTTTGATAATCAAAGACTCCTGCGCCTTTTATATAAAGATATGCTCCAACATATACAACACAATCTTTTTCTTCATTAGCGTTTTTATAAGCAAGAAATAAACCTAATGGAGTAGCATCAAAAGCAGTTATATATTTTTGAAATAAATAATAAGTAATATCAGCACAATCAAGAGAGTTACTAACATATTCATTATATGATTCGTCAAAAGTATTAGTATTTGTTTTTTCATAAGTAAACAATTTATCATCAGTATAATCCATTATCCAAGTAAGATTTTCTATAAATTCATAATATTTTGTATAATTTGTAAAATTATTTTCTTCTCTATATTTATCATTACTTACCATTAATTTCATTTCACCATCAATTGATTTATATTCAAAATAATAAACACCATCACTTTTAGTTGTTTTAGAAGAAATATTAATATATCCAAAATCAAAAAGCGTTTTATTAGAATTATTTATTTGTAATTCTGGATGGGCATTATAATATTCAATATATTCATCTGTAAAATCATAATAAATATAATTTTCTGTATAATAGCATTTACCCATGTTAATTTCTATTTTTTTACCATCTACTGTATCTACATAACGGCCTAAATCTCTTATATAATTATGATTTCTAGATAGATCTTTTATTTTTAAAATATCACTTTCAACAGTTGGTTTACCAATAGAATTTTTAGATAAATAATTATTTAATAAAGCATTTTCTTCATTAATCAAAGAAAAATTCATTGTAACTATTGAAGAAGAAAAATCATAAATTGCAGAAAAATTATTTTCATCTTGAACTTTTATTTTTAATGAAGTTAAACCATTAGATAAACTTTGATATGCAGAAGTTTTATCGTTTGTAGTATTAAAATTTTGATTAATAAAAGAAATAAAAGTCGTTTTTGTATTATTTTCTAATATTTCGTATTCATTATTATCATTTAAATTATAATTAGCAAAATCATTGATTGATAAATCTTGTAAATCATACGTTAAACTTCTATAATTATAAACTTCAGTTCTTAAAAATTCTGCATTAGTTATTTCCTTATTATAATCATAATGATAAACAATTGTTGTATCTTTTTCTTCACCATAGCCAAAACTAGATTCATAATCTATAGAAGATGATATAAATAAATATGAATCAGTATAATATTTTTCTTCAAATTTAATATCGATATTTTGATTATTAATTTTAATTGTGTTATTAACAGATGTTTTATATGCAACTTTATCTTTAATAAATTTACCCATTACATTACTTAATGAATATGATTCATGAACAGATACTTCAAATGTATTACTAACATTTTTATTATTAGATAAAACACAACTAATAATAACAGTACCAACTTTTAAACCTTTAACCATGCCTATAGAAGAAACAGTAGCAATAGATGGATCTGAACTATTCCAAATAACATTATCAGTTAATTCATCATTTAAATATGCAGATAAATCAATATATTCATTAATGCCAACTTGATTATTACCTTTGATAAGTAACGTTTCTTGTGTTGTTTGGTTACAACTATTTAACATAGGTGTACATAACAATAATGAACATAAAATTAAAAAATTCTTTTTCATAAAAACCTTCTTTATTTAACTGTAACAATACATGAAACAGTTGAATTAGTATCTATACTTTTTACAGTAATAGTTGTTGTACCACTTGCAAGGGCAGTAATAAGACCATCATTATTGATTGTAGCAACAGATTGATTTGAAGAAGTCCATTCAAAACCACTAATAGTAGGAGTTTGATCTTTTTCACAAGTTACAGCAACAGCAGTAATTGTTTTAGTTTCATTTACATTTAATGTAATCTCTGTATCACTTAATTTTATTGATCTAGTTCTATAAACATGTTTAGCGTTAATATAATCTTGTTTTGTCGCACCATAATGAATATCAAGTTTTGGAACATAGAAAGCAAAACTTGAACTAAATCCTTCAGGAGCA
>URVS01000083.1 GCA_900551385.1 uncultured Mollicutes bacterium
AAATAACCCTGTTTTAATCGGTGAACCAGGTGTTGGTAAAACTGCTATTGTTGAAGGTCTTGCATGGCGTATATTTAAAGGAGATGTTCCATTTTCTTTAAAGAACAAAACAATTTTTGAACTTGATTTAGGATCATTAATTGCTGGTGCTAAATATCGTGGTGAATTTGAAGAAAGACTAAAAGCTACTTTAAATGAAGTTATTAAATCTAATGGTCAAATCATCATGTTTATTGATGAAATCCATACTCTTATTGGAGCAGGTAAAACTGATGGAGCAATGGACGCTGCTAACTTATTAAAACCTATGTTAGCGCGTGGTGAAATTCATTGTATTGGTGCTACAACCCTCGATGAATATCGTAAATATATTGAAAAAGATCCAGCATTTGAAAGAAGAATGCAAAAAGTCATGGTCGACGAATCTTCTTTACAAGATACAATCTCAATTTTAAGAGGTTTAAAAGAAAGATATGAATCTCATCATGGTGTACAAATCCTTGATGAAGCATTAGTTTCAGCTGCTGTTTTATCAAAAAGATACATTACAGATAGATTCTTACCTGATAAAGCTATCGACTTAGTTGATGAAGCATGTGCTGCTGTAAGAATGCAAATTGATTCAATGCCAATAGAACTTGATGAAATAAATAGACAAGTATCTCAATTAGAAATTGAAAAAGTATCTTTAACTAAAGAAGATACTGAATATGCTAAAACCACTTTAGCTAAACTCGATAAAGAATTAGCTTCTTTAAAAGAAAAACAAACTATTTTAAAAGCTAAATGGTTAAAAGAAAAAGATGAATTAGCTAAATCTAAAAACTTAAAATCACAATTAGAACAAGCAAAACTTGATTTACAAAAAGCTTTATCAAATGCTAATTATGAAACTGCTGCTAGATTACAATATCAAACAATTCCTGATCTTGAAAAATCTATTAAAGATTTTGAAAAAAAAGAAAAAGATGGAAGAATGCTTGATGAAGTAGTAAAGCAAGAAGATATAGCTAATGTTGTATCTAAATGGACAGGCATTCCAACTAATAGATTAAAAGCTTCTGAATCTAGTAAATTACTTAATCTTAAAGAAAATCTTGCTAAAAGAGTTATTGGTCAAGATGAAGCAATTACAAAAGTAAGCGATGCAATCATTAGATCAAGAGCAGGTGTTAATGATGAAAATAGACCTTTAGGTAGTTTCTTATTCTTAGGTCCAACTGGTGTTGGTAAAACAGAAGTTGCTAAATCACTTGCGTTAAACTTATTCGATTCAGAACAACAAATTGTTCGTATAGATATGTCTGAATATATGGAAAAATTTTCTGTATCTAGACTTGTAGGAGCCCCACCAGGATATGTTGGCTATGAAGAAGGTGGACAATTAACTGAAGCAGTTAGAAGAAAACCTTATTCCATAGTCTTACTTGATGAAATTGAAAAAGCACACCCAGATGTCTTTAATATCTTACTTCAAGTACTTGATGATGGTAGATTAACAGATTCTCAAGGAAGAGTTGTTGATTTCAAGAATACAATTCTTATCATGACAAGTAATATTGGTTCAGAATATCTTTTAAAAGGTAACAATAAAGAAACTCAAGAAGCAGTTAGAAATGAACTTAACAAATATTTCAAGCCAGAATTTATTAACCGTATTGATGATATAGTTTTCTTCAATTCTCTTGATAAATCAGTAGTAGAAAAAATTGCTCAAAAATTCATTGATGAACTTGCTGAACGTCTTAATAAAAAACAAATTGAATTAGAAATCACACCAAATGCTTTACATCAAATTTCTACTGATGGATTTGATCAAACTTATGGTGCTAGACCTTTAAGAAGATATATACAACAAAATATTGAAAATCCAATAGCATATAAAATTATTTCTTCTGAAATAAAAGAAAAATCATTAGTAATTATAGACTATGTTAATGATCAATTTGTCTTTAAAGTAGAAGAAAAGAAATAATGCATTGGTTAATAAAAAATCTGCTTAAATTAGGCAGATTTTTTTATTTATATATTTTTACTTTACAAGAAGTATCATTTAAATCACTAACAGATATTTTATAATCAATTTGTTCACCATCATTAAATGAATCACCATTAATAAAGAAATGTCTATTAGCACTAAATTCACTACCTTCAGTCCACAATGTAGTGCTTGGATCTAATTCTCTAACACGATTAGTAATACGATTATTTTCAGCTTTATCAAGTAAATGTAGATATTTGTATTGATAAGAATATGGGCTTTTTAAAAATGATCTATCTGCACTATTAGAAGCGCCCACATAACAAAAACTATAATTAGTTTCTTCATTCATTATATCAACATATTTTTTAGCAATATAATCATCAGATAATGTCGCAACTAATTCTACTAATCTAGAATCAACATGATAAATTCTTAAGCCAGAATAATCATACATTTTTGTTCCTTTAGTATAAGGATGCAAAGAATCTATTTCATTTAATCCTAAAGTAGTATAATATTCAATTAACAAATATTCATCATAACTTGATCCATTCCAATCATTTTTTATTAAAATAGCTTCAGGATATAAACTACTAGTTTTTAGTTCTATTTCACATTCATCAGTTACTACATAAGGTTCAAGCCAACCTAGAACAAATTTAGAAAAAACATTATGATCTCCAACATTATATGATTGCATATCTAAAGCGCCTGCTGGATCCCAAGAAGATAAATCATCATAACAATAATAATCATCTAATCCTAATAAATGACCAGTTTCATGAATAAAAGTATGTGTTTCTAATTTACCTTGATTATATTTATCATAATATCCATTTTTTAAGAATTGATAACTTGCCCACATAAAATTATTAATAGTTAATTCACTTTTATAGTCACTATAATATGAGCACCATGCCCAATAACTAGAATCACTATCAGTTGAATAATTATTAGAATATAAAAAGACAACATTATCTAAAAAATTATCATTATCTAAATTATAATTTTTATATTTACTAATATCGGCTTTTAAAAATTCTTTAATAATATATTCAGGGGCACTTTCTCCATACCTATTTAATGCTTTAACTGAATAATTTGATTGTAAAATATCACTAACTTCACCAGTTAAATTTAATTTTCCATAACTAGATTTATAAAAGAAATCATGTACTGAATAAAATGCTGTTTGATTACTATCACCAAAAAAAGCAATATTAACTTCATTAATCATATTTGATGTCCAAACAGGTGCATCAGTTAATTGAACTGGAACCACTAAAATTTTTTGTTCACCAATAGTATTAGATGTATACCAACCAATTTGAGAATTAATATCACGAGGATAATATCTTAATGCATCTCTATGTGGTTTATAATAACCATCAAATAATTCTGCATTATTTTCATCTGCAGAAAAAGTAAAAGTATTACCAGTAGTCATTCCTGAACATGAACTTAAAGTAAATAATAAAACAAATGTTGAATATAAATAAATCTTTTTCATAACAAAATAATTATAAATTATGATTTAATAATTTAACATAAATAAATAATTATTTTTTAAAATAATAATTAAATTTTTAAACACTTATGATAAAATCAATGTTAGGTGAAGAATATGAATACAAATGAATTAAAAATTGGCTGTCACCTTTCTGCAAGTGATGGTTATTTAAAAATGGCAGAACAAATTATATCTTTAGATGGTAATACACTTCAATTTTTTACTAGAAATCCTCGTGGAGGTCAAGTAAAACCTTTAGATGTAGATGATATAGAAAAATTTAATAAATTTGCTGAAGAACATAACATTTCTTATATTGTCGCGCATGCTCCATATACAATGAATTTATGTTCAGATAATCCAAATACTAGATTATTTGCTTTAGAAGTTTTTAAAGATGATTTAAAACGTTTAAATTACGTTAATAAAGTATATTATAATTTCCACCCAGGTAGCCATGTTGGTCAAGGTGTAGATGTTGGTATATCTTACATTGTCGATGCATTAAATAATGCTTTAAAGCCAGAACAAAGAACCATGGTTTTATTAGAAACAATGGCAGGCAAAGGCACAGAAATTGGAAGATCATTTCAAGAATTAAGACATATCATTGATCAAGTTGAATTAAAAGATCATATTGGAGTTTGTCTAGACACATGTCACATTAATGATGGTGGATATGATATTGTAAATAATTTAGATAATGTTCTTGAAGAATTTGATAAAATTATCGGTTTAGATAAATTAAAAGCAATTCATTTAAATGATTCAATGAATCCATGTGGAGCACATAAAGATAGACACCAAAAAATAGGTCAAGGATATATTGGAATAGATGCAATTACTAGAATTATTAATCACCCTAAATTAAAAAATTTACCTTTTATCTTAGAAACACCTAACGATTTACAAGGTTATAAATACGAAATTGATTTACTTAGAAGTAAATATAATGGTTAATTATGCAAAGATATTTTATAGATAAAAATTATGATCATATAGAATTTAATAATGAACAATTACATCACATTACTAAAGTAATGAGAATGAACATTAATGATAAAATTGAAGCAGTTTTTAATTCTAAATGTTATTTATTAAACATTACTTCATTATCACCTTTTTCTTTTGAAATTATTGAAACGTTAACTAGTAATAGTGAATTAAATGTTGATATTACTCTTTTATATTGTTTACCTAAAGGTGATAAATTAGATTTAGTTATTCAAAAAGCAACTGAAATTGGAGTTAAAAATATTATTTTAGTTCAATCAAGTCGATGTGTTTGTAAATTTAAAAAAGAAGATTTTAATAAAAAATTACAAAGATTTAATAAGATTGCAAGTGAAGCCAGTGAACAATCTCATAGATTAATTATACCAACCATTAAAGATATTATTGATTTTAAAGATATTAAAAATTATTCTTTTGATCATGCATATATTGCTTATGAAAAAGAAGAAAATAATACTTTTAAAAATAGCTTTAATAATGTTAAGCCTCATCAAAGTATTGGAATAATTATCGGTTCAGAAGGTGGATTTTCTCAAGAAGAAGTTGAATATGCGATAAATAATGGTTATAAATCATTAAGTTTAGGAAAAAGAATATTAAGAAGTGAAACAGCTTGTTTATATTCTCTTAGTGTATTAAGCTTTCTTGTGGAGGATTTATGAAAAGTTTTTTAGTAACAACATTAGGTTGCAAAGTTAACACTTATGAAAGCCAAGCCATGAAAGAAATATTATTAAATAATGGTTATGTTGAAGATTATATTAATCCTTCTTTAATTATTATTAATACATGTGCAGTTACTTCCGTAGCCGAACATAAATCTAGGCAAAAAACTTCTTCTTATGCAAAAAAATTTCCTAATGCTATTATTGTAGTATGCGGTTGTTCAACTAATATTCATCCTGAAGATTATCAAAAAATGAATTTTGCACATATTATTATGTCAAATAATAATCATGAAGATATTCTTAAATTAATTGATGAATATAATAAAACTCATAAACAAGTTTTTGCTGTTGATAATAATAAAAGACAAAGAAAATATCAAAATTTAAGAATTTCTTCTTTTGATGAACAAGTAAGAGCTTTTGTAAAAATTGGTGATGGTTGCAATAATTTTTGTTCTTATTGCATTATACCTTTTAGTCGTGGAAATTTACGTTCAAGAGATAAAGATGAAATATTATGTGAAATATCACGTTTAATTGAAAATAATTATCAAGAAATAGTCATAACAGGCATTGATTCAGCTAGTTATGGTTTAGAATTTGATAATTATAGATTTAACGATTTATTAGAAGATATAATGCAAATTAAAGGGCATAAACGATTAAGAATTTCTTCTATTGAAGCAAGTCAAATCGATGATAGATTTATTTCATTATTAAAAAAATATCCTGCTATTGCTCCTCATTTACATATTCCTTTACAATCTGGTAGTGATACAGTTTTGCAAAGAATGAAAAGAAAATATAGTTGTGAAGAATTTTATCAAAAAATAAAAAAAATCAAAGAAGAATTACCAGATGTAGCGTTAGCATGTGATGTAATAGTTGGTTTCCCTCAAGAAACAGAAGAAGAATTTTTACAAACATATAATTTTATAAAAAAATGTGGTTTTGCATTCTTACATGTTTTTCCTTATTCAATAAGGAAAGGAACATACGCTGCTACTTTACCAAATCAAATTAATGATCAAACAAAAAAAGAAAGAGTTAGTAGATTAATATCTTTAGGTAAAGAATTAAGTAATGAATACAAAAAGAAATTTATCAATAAAGAATTAAATGTTTTAATAGAAAGTTATGATAAAAAAACTGGTTTATATCATGGTTTAAGTGAAAATTATCTTGATTGTTATATAAAAAGTAACACCAATATTATTAATACTTTTGTAAAATATATTTATCATATAGATTAAAATATTATTAACACAAACAATTAAAATGTTAGTTGAATAAGTAAATGCAACAATAAACAGTAAAA
>URVS01000084.1 GCA_900551385.1 uncultured Mollicutes bacterium
GTTGAAGAAGTTACATCAACCCCAGATTAACTTTAACATGAGATGTATTTAAATTAAAATTGTTGTGCATATTTATGATAGCCTATTCCGATTAACTTTAACATGAGATGTATTTAAATGATGACCAATTTGTTGAAGAAGTTACATCAACCCCAGATTAACTTTAACATGAGATGTATTTAAATTTATACATCTTATGATAATAATCGTAACTTTGCAACGATTAACTTTAACATGAGATGTATTTAAATATTGCTTTATTTAACGCTTTAGGTTTACTACCACCGATTAACTTTAACATGAGATGTATTTAAATAGCAGTATCTTCTGCATTTATAAAGATTATATTGTGATTAACTTTAACATGAGATGTATTTAAATAGATTTTACTATTCCAATATTCTTTAGTTCACCTTCGATTAACTTTAACATGAGATGTATTTAAATTTAGATAATTTTTATAGAGCCAAATAAGGCTCTTTTGATTAACTTTAACATGAGATGTATTTAAATGGCTGTGCTTGATATAATGCAGCATTTCCATTTGCGATTAACTTTAACATGAGATGTATTTAAATGGATGGAATGGTGGATAATAACAATCTCCTGCCGTAGGATTAACTTTAACATGAGATGTACTTAGTTAATGAAGAATAAAGAATTAAGAATGAAAAATGAAGGAGGAAACTTTCTTTAAGGAGAAGTTTCTTTTTTATATTTTTTTACCAGGGTATTCATTAATAAAAAGCTTTAGAAGGATTGAAAATACAGGCTTTTAGGGCTGTTTAATAATTATTATGAATTTTTATAATTCACTTGGTAAAAAAGTTAAGAAATGTTGATATAATCAGCCTTGAGAGGTATAATGAAAATATAGAAATGGCTTAAAATCAATTGATTAACATTAACATGAGATGTATTTAAATTTTCATCATCTAAGATCTTAATATCTTTATTGAAAGATTAACATTAACATGAGATGTATTTAAATGTAACGCCTGCAACTTTTAAAGCAATAAGTGTTACTGGATTAACATTAACATGAGATGTATTTAAATTTGGTAGAACCAGATCCAGAAGTAAAAACTCAACAAGATTAACATTAACATGAGATGTATTTAAATTAACTGCGGTTACGATATGAAACCAATGATAATTGAGATTAACATTAACATGAGATGTATTTAAATATATTCATTTGAATTTAATTCACCTAACTTGCGATAGATTAACATTAACATGAGATGTATTTAAATTTCTCAATTAGTTCCACTATTAGATCACACAAATTAGATTAACATTAACATGAGATGTATTTAAATAAAATTAATACTGCATTATTGCTATTAGGTAAATAGGATTAACATTAACATGAGATGTATTTAAATTATTCATATACATCTCCTATTGGTGGAATTGCAGCGATTAACTTTAACATGTGATGTATTTAAATTTAATAATTAATGTTAAAAGAGTAATTATTTCTTTAGGATTAACATTAACATGAGATGTACTTAGTTAATGACAAATGAAGAATTATGAATGAAAAATGAAGGAGGAAACTTTCTTTAAGGGAAAGTTTCTTTTTTTAGTATAGAAAAGTATAAAAATGATACTGATAGATTGTTATAAAAAATTCTGATTATCAAAATAATTGGGATTTTTTTGTTTTATATGTATAAGAAAAATTTGTATGGCTATTATAACAAAATAAATTAATAATAATGATTAAATTTAATAGTTAATGTATTTAAAATTATTTTTAATTTATATTGTTTATAAATTAAAATCATTAAAATCAACATGAGATGTCATCATTATTATGTAAAATAATGGTAAAATAGTTTTGGGAGGTGATAATATGAAAGTGTTTGAAATAAAGTTAAAAGTATATTTATTGCAAGATATTATGTTTGAAAATATTCAAAGTGAAATAAGCAGTTTTATTGATGGAGCATTAGGTAAAAATGCAGAACTGAAAAAATTTCATGAAAGAAATGAATTTAAGAATTATTGTTTTGATGGTTTATATCCTGTAGAAAAAAATAAAGTTTATAGTTCTAGTAATATATATACAATAACTTTAAGAACTATTAATAAAGATTTAGCTGATTTTTTTGTTAATAAATTAGTTAATGGATATAGCAAAACTATTAAAGGGCTTACGTGTGAAATAAGGATTATTCCCAAAAAGATTATTGAAAAAATTTATTCAATAACACCAGCAATTATGAAAGATAAAAATGGTTATTGGAAAGGAAATCTTTCATTGCAGGAATATGAAAAAAGAATTATAGAAAATTTAATAAAAAAATATAACTATTTTATGAATAGTAAAATTAAGGAGGATTTTCAGTTATATGATAGTATTTCATTTAAGAATAAAAAGCCTATTCCAAGTAACTATAAAAATGTAACGCTTTTAGGCGATAAAATATCCCTTAATATATCACAGGAAGCTCTTGCACAAGAAATAGCCTATATGTCTTTAGGAACAGGAGTTTTGGAAATGAATGCACGAGGATATGGGTTTGTAAATTATAGATGGCTGTAAGGGAGGTGTATGGATGTTAAAAGATATTATTCCAATATTTGAAAAGATTTATAAGGAATATGGAGATAAATTAATAATTGATAGCTATACTCCTGTAGATGGAACTTATGTAATAATTGAACCAAGCGATAATACATTTAAAATAAAAGAATGTGTAGATATAAAATACAATAAGAAAAATAAAGAATTGTCAGGTAAAAGTAATATGTATTACTTTGATATATGTAGCATGGATTATAATAGTAAGATAATAGATATGAATAAACCTATTGATAAAAGTAAAATAATTCATAGTAATAATTTTTATTCATTTTTTATAAAAAAAGATAGTTTAACTAGTAATAAACTAAATAATAAAATTATAGATGAATATTATGAAATATTGAAAAATCCATATAAAAAGTATAGCAGCGGAAAGGCAAAAACCTTATATGAAGCTGTCGAAAAAGAAATGGGAAAACCTAATATTGAAAGAGTGGAAAAGATTCAAGAGTGGATTAAAGAAAATATATTTAATTTAAATATTGATATTTCAGGAAAAGATTATTTGAAGATATTTTTTGATTATCCCATTGAAGAATACTTGAAGGAAAATAAGAGGTACCTTATCCCTAATATTTATAATAAAAATGATTTTAATATTAATGTTGGAGATAAGATATATGGACTACCTAATGATAATATGGGGCTAAATGCTAAGAAACCTTATTTAGAAAATAAGACTAGAAAGAGTACTGTTTCATATTTAATTGATAATAAGGAAGTTTTAATTCAAAGGAAATTTTTTGAGTATCTTATGAATATGGCTTCAGTAGGCAAAGTCAATATATATATTGATGATAAGATTACAGCCTTACCTAATGGTGAAAGTATTGATAGAGATTTTCAAGGAGTATTTATAAGAGTTCAAAAAGGTAAAGAAGTAGAAATACATGATTATGATGTTATTACTAAGTATAGATATACCTTAAGAAAACCTTTTAAATATAAGAATATCTTAGATTTAGATCTTAATTCTAAAAATATACAATCAGATATTTATGATAATTATTATAATTTAAAAGAAATTCAAAATTTAATTAATGACGTGGTTTTTAGAAAACTTTTGAAAAGTAATTTTTTTGCTGAGGCAAAGGACATTAAAATTAATGAGAGCTATTTAAAAGGAAATCTTCTTCAAACACGAGATATTATATTTAACTGGATATATAAAGGGGAAGAAAGTGGGATATATGCTGTATTAGATAAAGCTATATTTAATATATTAAAAGGTACATTATTGGATGGTGGAATAATTAGAGCTTGTCATCAATTTAATTTAAGGTGGTCATTTAAAGAGTATTATAAAGGAGAGGATAATATGGCAGACAAGATTATAGCATTGAAAAAAAACTTAAGATTAAAGATAAATAATGAAGTTACTGGGAAGTTTGATAGTGATGATGAGTATTATTTTGGAGTAGGCCAGATAGTAAGCTATCTTTTATCTAAAAATAAAGGGAAAAAAAAGCCACATTCATTGGCTAATCCATTTATTAACGCTAAAGATAACAAGGTAATTAAAGAAAAGTTACGGAATTTTTATGAAGCAGATACAAAAGTTAATCAAGACATGATAATTGCAGGATATCTTAATAATAATTTAATTTATGAAAGTGATAAGAAGGAGGAAGAGATTAATGGATAAGAGGGTATATGGAGTTATAGGGATTTTATCAAAAATGGCAAATTGGAACGCTGATTTTACAGGATATCCAAAGACAACATCTGATGGTGAAACTTTTGGAAGTGATAAGGCACTAAAATATCCCATGAAGAAAATGTGGGAAAATCAAGGAAAGAAAGTTCTTTATATAAAGTCAATGAAGTTTAGTGAAACAAAAAAGAAAGAAGTTGTACTTGTACCTAGATCATTAAAAGAGAGATATGAATATATTTTTCAAATAGAGGATTTAAAGAAATGTAAGGATACAAAAGAAGTGTTATGCAATCTTTTTAAAGCAGTGGATGTAAAGAATTTTGGAGCAACATTTGCCGAAGAAGGAAATAATATATCCATAACAGGAGCAGTACAAATAGGTCAAGGATTTAATAAATATAAAGATAGCTATCCAGAAGAACAGCAAATATTATCACCATTTAGAGATTCTAGTAAAGATTCAGCAAAAGAAGATTCTGAAGAAGCAAAGAATTCAACATTAGGAACAAAAATAGTAAGTAATGAAGCACATTATTTTTATCCATTTGTAATAAATCCTTTAGCTTATAAGGAATTTCAAGAATTAGGTGTTACAGAGGGATATACTGAAGAGGATTATGAGAATTTTAAAAAGACTGTGTTAGTTTCTGCCACAGCATTTGCTACAAACTCAAAAGCAGGATGTGAAAATGAGTTTGCATTATTTGTAGAAACAGAAAGTGAATTATATCTTCCGAATCTTGCTGAATATATAAGATTTGTTAAAGAAGAAGGAGAAAAAAATATTATAGAAGTAAACTGCTCAAATTTAATTAATTCTGTAAAAGAAAATGTTAAAAATATAGAGATATACTATAATCCATATACAACAGAAATTAAATGTGAGATTGAAGGGGTAAAAAAATATAACATATTTACACAAAAAGAGGTGTAAATATGGAGATATTAAAATTCACTATTAAAGGTAGTAATGCATTTTTTAAGAAACCAGATGTTAATACGTATTTATATCTCACTTATGGAAATATCCATAAAATAGCTTTAATTGGCATATTAGGAGCTATTTTAGGATATTGTGGTTATAATAAAAATAAACTTAATTATATGATTAACAAAAAAGAGTTAAAAAATGTATCAGAAAATGATTTTCCTGAATTTTATGATAAATTAATTAATTTAAAGGTGGCAATTGTTCCAAAAAGTGAATATGGTAATTTTCCTAAAAAGATACAGACATTTAATAATTCAGTAGGGTATGCTTCAAAAGAACAAGGAGGAAATCTTATAGTAAAGGAGCAGTGGTTAGAAAATCCTAAATGGGATATTTATATAATTATTGATAATAAACAGGCAAAAGTTATAGCTGATTATATTCTTAATAAAAAAGCAGTATATATTCCATATTTAGGAAAGAATGATCATTTTGCAGATATTGTTGATTCTGAAATGTTTGAAGAAAATCAAATAGAGAAACTTTATGACACAAAAAAAATTAGTGGTTTATTTATGAAAAAGGATTTTTCAGTTTTAATGGAAGAAGAGGATGATGAGGAAGAAGTTGAATATGAAGAATTATATAAATATGAAGAAAAGCTTCCTATTAGAATAAATAAGCAAACTAATATGTATGAATTAGAGAGCTTTATATGTACTAATATGAATGTAGCAAATATAAGTAATCAGACAATATACAAAGTTGGTAAAGAAAATATTGTTTTTTATTAATTAAAAGGAGGGGATCCCTCTTTTTGAATAATTATATAGGAGTATATTTATGAAACCTATTAATAAATATGTAGTAGATGTAAATGAGTATTTAAATAAACAGTTTCAGTTTTTTGCTCATTTGAAGGAAGATAAAATAACAAAAGAGATTAAGAAAGAAACATTAAATGATCATACAGTCTTATGTATTAAATATTTTGAAAAAATGGTAAGAACAAAGAGTCTGGAAAAAGTATTTAGAAATTTTAAAGAAGTATTTTTTGAAAAGTTAAGTCTTAAAGCTGAGGTACTATTAAATGAAATTGTGATTAATGTAATTACATTTCATGATATTGGAAAGATTAATCCTAATTTTCAACATAAAAATATGAATAATGATTTAAAAATGAATATAAGAAATTTTAATAAGTTAGGAACAAGACATTCCATAATATCAGCTATATTATATTTAGATTATTTTCTAGAAAAGATTAAAGAAATTGAAAAAGATGAG
>URVS01000085.1 GCA_900551385.1 uncultured Mollicutes bacterium
ACTGGTTGATTAGAGCTTGTATCCCGCCTTTTGCATCGCCCTTTCAAAGTCTGCAAACGTCATATTCAGTCGCTTTGCTCCTAATTCCGGCTCTATTATGCCATCCTGTACTAACGAATATATTTCAAGATATCTACCTTCCTGAATACTACGCTTTTTATGGTCATCCCATGCCTTACACATATTTACCACCTCTTTAAAATGATACCATTTATTGAAAGGTCATTACATATCAGTCACAAAATATTTAAAATATATGAAACACCTACAATAATAACGCTCATTATTGAAAATGCTTCTATATTTCCTCGTGATATTTTAGAAACTAATAAACCAATTATGCTAATCATAACCGAGATTATAAGATAGAACAGATATAATAAAACAATAAATTGCCATATAGACAAGTCCGATATAATATATGGTAAGTGCATAGTCCTCTCAATCATCAGACTTTCAACCCCTGCATTCAGATTTCCTAAATCAAATATAATGTACTTTGTCACAAATTCAATAAATGCAAATAATATACATATCAACAACGAAATTAATAAACTAATGTTCAGCCGCGATTTTAACAATATCATTCTTCCATTTTTAGATGATTTAATCATAGCTAATGTTCCTGCATATATATCATCTGTATACATAGGTACCACAATCAATAGAATAACTATTATCGGTATAACATTAAACCTCAAATTTTCAATATAATCACTTATTTCAATATCATAAAAATATTGTGCACTTTTATCCAGACTATCATAATACTCTGTTTTCTCAACAATGTATTTGATAGTTGCTATTCTATATTGAGCTTTCTTTTCTTCGTTGATTATAGAATGATAATCCTTACCATCTATTTTGCCATTATTAAATGCAATTTCATTCTTTTGCTTATCATCGATAATAGCTTGGAATTTCTGATATTCTGAATTAATGTATTCTTTTTTTTCAATTGAATATTCGCCTTCCATTTCATTCATATAATTTTCATACACAGACTTATGATATCCATTAAACATAGTTGTTCTCATCTGTCCCGCCATGATGCTTTGAATAATTAGTCCAACAACAAAAATTATATATACCTGAGGTTTTGAAAGAACTTTGTATAATTCCATTTTGGTAACATTATTCATTATCCTTCCCACCAATCTTCTCAAATTTTGTCAGACATCCTTCTTTAATCAATATTATATAGTCAGCCACTTCCTCTACGTCTGATAAAATATGTGTTGATAATACAATAGTTTTTGTTTTAGATAATTTTCTAATTAGATTTTTAAATCTTGCCCTTTCTTCCGGATCAAGTCCCACTGTCGGCTCGTCAAAAATAATAATCTCCGGATTAGCTACACATGTTATTGCAATTCCAAGTCTTTGCTTCATTCCTCCTGAAAAAGATTTAACCTTATCGTTACGATTCTCATACAAATTAACATCCCTTAACACCTGTTCCACGTTTGAATCTAATTCTTTTTTATTTACACCTCTAAGATACCCAAAATACTCTATGGTTTTTTTTGCTGTGAAATTTGGATAATAACCTACATTTTGTGGCAAAAAACCAATTTTTTCCCTATATCTGTCATCTAATTCTTTTATATCAGTTCCATTATATAAAATTTTGCCTGAACTCATATCCAAAACATCTGACATTATATTCATAATAGTAGATTTACCAGATCCATTTGGTCCAATCAATCCATAAATACCATTTTCAAATTTGATGCTGATTCCATGCAATACTTCTTTACTGCCATATCTTTTTTTTATATCAATTAACTCTAGCATGATATTTTTGAACTCAACTTTCCCTAAAATTCGTGTTATAAAAATAGTAACCCAGCGCTATCACTATAATTGCAAAAACCAGATTAATTATTAAAGAATAACTTAATAACTGAATTGGAACTCCCATTAAATTAATAGGTTCATATTCCTTAAAATAATTGACACTTTCACTAATCAATGGAAACGGTGTATACTTTCTAAGAATATCATAATTTTCAGCTTCTCTGATTGTGCCACCAGATAAAGCAAAATATTTTCCTGATAAAATATAATTAATTGCTATACCTCCCAGACCAATAAATGTATTAATCGCTATCGGCACAATATTACTTTTAAAAAATAAAGAAACAAAAATAAATACACTAGATAATACAAAAAAACCAATTGCCCTCATAATTACTACTACAATTATCATCTCAAATAAAGTAATACTATAAGGTGAATGTAAGAAAGCGTTATTTAAGAGAATTGATGTATTCCATTGATCTATTTTATTCCAAAAAACTGACCATATTGTCATTCCCAAAGTTTCAACCACTGATGCCATTATCGAAAAAAATAATGTTACCACTATTTTATTCCGATAAGATAACTTCCCACCTCTATATGATGATTTAATCATATAAAATGTATTGTTATTATGTTCATTCAAAAACAAATAAGAAGAAAATAAAATAATTACAATAATAAATACAATATCTACAATATCAGTTACGCAAAATAAATCATATACTTCATTTAAAGTCTCACTTTCTCCAATTACAAGATTAGTCTTCTTTCCATATAATTTATTTATCGTTTCGTTCATTCTCTTATAATATCCAGACTCAGTTTTTATTTTAATTTCAGAATCAGAAATAACACTATCCCTATATTCAATAACATTATGACAATTTAAAGCATCTTTATCCAATGTCAGATAAACAAACATTTCATTCATTACATCTGCATTTTGTGTTTCTTCGTATTTGTTTTGTAACTCCATTACTTTTTGCTCTATCACATCATATTTTTGTTCTGAAAAATCACCAATATATGCAGAAAACTCTCTTAAATTTATTTTCTCATTAGCATATGCATTATATGAAATTGCCATTGAAAAAATAAAAGCCACAATCATAGAAATCATAAGTATTTTACATGATAATATTTTTTTAATTTCATATCTCATTGCATCATCTCACCATAATTCTTCCCATCAAGATCCATGTAAGCTACACCACCATTAAATATTGTATATATTTTATCATTTATTTGAAAGGCAGAATCAGCTCCCATATTTATACAAGCTGAATAATCGGCAATAATTTTTCCGTTTTTATCATATATTATTTTGTTACCATTATCTCCACCACTGGCATATATATATTTATTCTGTACAGAAAAGAAAAGCGCATTATCTGCTATTTTTATAGAACTTTCATCATCCGGTGACAACTTATATAATTCGCTAAATTCATTTGAATAATATATAAAATTCTCATCGTTATCCGCCATAAAAGCCTTACCATTTGATGCTATTGATTTACTCTCAAACGTTGTTAAATTTACCTTGACAATTTCATTTATATCATTGATATAGTAATAATTTCCATTCAAAATAGCTCCCCATGGAAATTTGCCAATATTGTAATGACAGTATATAATATTAAAATTTTTGTCCAACAAATAGGCATGTCTATCACCATCTACTTTTACTATATCATCCGACAATACCCTAACATATAAAATAGCCTCACTATCATCAATTGCTAATTCTGATGACATATCAGTTGGAATAGAATTTTTAAAGACCGTTTTTCCCGATTCTGCCTCAACAATAGAACCATACAACCTATTTTCACCTGATACAACTTTACTTTTGTTATAACATTTGTATATTTTACTATTGAAAACAAAATACTCACCAAGTTCAACATATGCTTCACATGTATCATTGCTGTGTGAACAAGCTGAATTTCTGCAATTCACATTAAGCTTTTTGTCGTTTTTTTTATTAGAATAATTATACGATTCATATATTTGATTCTCACAATCAAAAAAGATATAGTCATCATCATAAATGGCACCCAATCCATTCAACCTTTTTGCTTGACAAAATTTGCCATTTCCAATAAATAATTTATTGTTATCCTTTGTATTGCTATTGTTGCATTCTATTATCCCCAATGCAATTATTCCTGCAAACATAATTGATATAACACCAACTAGTATTTTATTTTTCTTCATTTATGTATACCTTTCTGTTAAGAGATTTTCTTGTTCTCAAGGTAGCTCGAATAGAGCCATTCCACAGATATGATCAAAATTTACTTCGCAGTCTCGGGAAAGCACGAGCATCGTACAGTTTTACAAATATTCACTAGGCGGTTCTGAATATTTATCTTAATCTAAGAATTACACAATTTATTAATTTATACAAGATATTTGGCGCAAACGACATAAAATTGGCTGTGAATAGCTTGCTGATAGTGTTATTGCTCATTGTAGAAAAAAAGAGCATCTGTTATAATTTACTTACACTAATCAAGGAGTAGAATATATGTTTAACATAATTTGGGAATTTATAATAAATCTATTAGAATCGTTTCTATTTGCTGTAATTTGCAATGCAAAATTTACTAAACGTCAATATCATTATCATACGGCTGAACAAACATTATTCATACTATGTAAATCACTATTAATTACTCTTATGAATATAAGCAAGATATCTACCATTATTTCTTTAACATCTGTACTATTACTTAATATTATTTTCTTAATATTATTTTTTGTTAATCCTATTTTTAATAGTTTTTTTGTCTCTTTTATCTATTGCCTGATACTAATAACTTCAGATGCTTTGACTTTATTAATACCAATAAAGTTTTATAATATAAATCTCTCGCAGGTATTACATTTGGGAAATATGCGAATACTTTTTTCCTTAATATATATATCCATAATTGCCTTGTTTGTAATCATATTTTTGCTTTTTACTCCACAGGTGTTTGTTTTAGGAAAACTTGATAAAATTTCCTATTTCATAATTTCTACTATATGTGTCATATTAGAAGAGATTGTACTTATTATTTTATTAAAACAGTCAATATACGCTGAAAACTTTTTCCACTTACTCTTATTTATTTTCGGACTTACACTATTTTTATTTGTATATATTTCCATATAT
This sequence comes from uncultured Mollicutes bacterium, assembly GCA_900551385.1. Lineage (GTDB taxonomy): Bacteria > Bacillota_I > Bacilli_A > RFN20 > CAG-449 > CAG-449. The sequence goes on from URVS01000085.1 coordinate 4,970, forward strand.
ATTTATAGACTTGGAAAAGAAAAAGAAAAAAATGACAGACTTATTCAGAGTATTACAATTAATCAAATGGAAGCTCGACAAAATGAGGAAATAATTAATTCCACCCATAGTCTTAGGGTATTTAAACATGACATCATGAACCATATGAGCATTCTATATAAACTTGTAGAAAACGGAAAAAATTCTGACGCCTTAAAATACATATACCAGATAAATAACTCTATAGAAAGGACATCATATACAATCTCAACTGGAATAATCCCCATTGACTGTATTATGACAGCAAAACTCTCGAAAGCACTAGATAATAATATTTCTATAAAACATCAGATTCATTTTCCAGCTAATTATAACATTTCAGATATGGATTTGTGTTCATTAATTAGTAATTTACTTGATAATGCAATAGAAGCCAACTGTAAGTTAGACATGACTAAACGTAGACTTCAAATTGAAATTAAACCATATAACAATATGCTACTACTATTTATATCAAATAGTTCAAATGGTATATACCTTTATGGAGGAAATGGCAACCTTTTAACCACAAAAACTTCTAATAAAAACGAACATGGCATCGGAATAAAAAGGATTAATGAGATTGTAAAAAAATATAATGGCATCATAGAATTTGATCCCGGCACTGAGATTTTCTCAGTTTCTATTTTATTTCCTTTAGATAATTGATTGGAGGATAATTAATGATTATTAACATCACAATTCTTGAAGATAATGAAAGTGATTTCATAACACTCTCAGACTCAATAAAAAAATGGGCTGCTAACACAGGGATTTTAATAAATATTATTTGGCTTAATTCATATAAAAAATTTATTAAATCCTTGCCTACTCTAAAATGTGATTTATTCTTTTCTGATATCGAATTAAATTGCAATAACTCATTCACCGGAATTGATGCATGCAAACAGCTCAGAGAAAGCGGTTACACAGGTATTATTATATTTCTTACTGCATTTAAGGAATATGTATTTGATGGTTATGATGTTCAAGCATTCAACTATCTTTTAAAACCAATTAACTATGGCACAATAAATAATTGTCTCGATAAATTTATTCATTTATTTAGTCGAGAATTTTATTATTATCACAAGGGCAACGATATTATTAGCATACCTTACAATGATATAATGTATATAGAAAAAAATGGACATGATGTAATCCTTCATACTACATCAAATGTATTTGTCGAAAGAATTTCTTTAAATGAAATATCAAAACGACTCCCAGTTTTTTTTATTCGAGCTCACAAATCTTATATTGTTAATATCAATAAAGTTTTATCTCTAAGAATTAATGAACTTTTTTTGCCAAATAACGTTACCATTCCTGTAAGTAGAAGTTATCTTACAAATATAAAGAAAAAATTATTAGAAATCGCACGATAGAGGTTTTTCTTTCATTTTATAATAACGTTTACAATTTACCTGCTCATAAACAAGTGCTCTTTAAATAT
>URVS01000086.1 GCA_900551385.1 uncultured Mollicutes bacterium
AATATTTGAACATTCTTTATAAGAACGACCATATTTTTGAACTACTCTTTCTTTAAATTCTTTCTTAAATTCATCTTTATTTGCAAACATATTCTACTCCTTTGCTTTTTTATGTTTTAAAATTAAGGCTCCAAAAGAAGCTAATTTAATACAAATTGTTTGAGGTTGATTCCACCATGACATATTCATTGTTTTTAAAGGTAAACCATTATATTGGTTATATCCACTATAAACATCTTTATCTGAATTAAATATTTCAACATATTCACCTTCAAATGGCACACCAATATTAATATATTCATAATAATTAGGGGTCATGTTGAAAATAAATACTAATGTTTCATCACCATATGTTCTTCTAAAAGCAAATATAGATTGAGCAGTATTATCTGCCATTAACCATTGGAAATGAGCAGGATTATATTCTTCCATATACATTGCTTTTTCAGATTTATAAATTAAATTCAAATCTCTAACCATTCTTAAAATGGAATCATGTTTAGGATAAGATAATAAATTCCATGGTAAAGATTTTTCTTCTGACCATTCATCAAAAGAAGCAAGTTCATTACCCATAAAATTTAATTTTTTACCTGGGTGAGACCACATATATGTGTATAAATTTCTTAATTGAGCAAATTTTTGTTCATAATTTCCCCACATCTTATTAATGATTGTACCTTTGCCATGTACAACTTCATCATGAGAAAGTGGTAATAAGAAATTTTCAGAATAGAAATAAGCCATTGAGAAAGTTATTCCATTATGATGATATTTTCTATAAATTGGATCTTTTTCATAATATTTTAAAGTATCATTCATCCAACCTAAATCCCATTTATAATCAAAACCTAATCCACCATATTCAAGTGGTTTAGTAACACCTTGATATGCTGAAGAATCTTCTGCAATTAACATAACATCAGGATGCTTAATATGGATTTTACCAGTTAATCTTTTAATAAATTCAATCGCACCAGTATTTTCACCTCTTGAGCAATCACCATGCCAATAAATAACATTACTAATTGCATCTAATCTTACTCCATCAAAATGGAAATAAGAAATGAAATAATCAATACCAGACATTAAAAATGATCTAACGGGATCTTTACTTAAATCAAATAATTTACTTCCCCATTGGGAATATTCATTTTCACCATTATATTCATATAATGTTGATCCATCAAATCTTTCTAAAGCAAAATTATCAGTTGCAAAATGAACTACAACATAATCAAGAATAACTCCTATTCCAGCTTTATGACATCTATCTATAAATGACATTAATTGGAAAGGATTTCCATATCTAGAATCTACTGAATAAAAGCCAGTAGCTTGATAACCCCATGATCCATCAAAAGGATATTGAGTAATAGGCATAACCTCAATATGAGTGTATCCATGTTCAATAACATATTCAATCAATTTATCAGCCACTTCTTCATAAGATAAAAATCTATCTCCATCTCTACCAAGCCATGAACCAATATGAACTTCATAAATAGACATTGGTCTATCAAAATTTCTATCTCTTTTTGACATATATTTCTTATCATGCCAAATAAATCCATCAATATCAAAAAGTTTAGAACAACTTCCATTTCTCATTTCAGAAAAATATCCAAAAGGATCTTGTTTATCAACATATTGTCCTAAAGCATTTAAAATGTGATATTTATAAGTTTGATAATTTTTAACATTAGGAATAAAAATTTCAAAAACACCAGATTCATCAATTTTATTCATACGATGATTTCTAGGGTCCCAAGAATTAAATTCACCAATGACTGATATTTCTTTTGCTAAAGGTGCATAAACTCTAAAAACCACACCTTCTTGACCATCTTGTTTTACAAAATGCGCTCCAAAATATTTATATGCTTCGATAGTTTGTCCCATCAAGAAGTCATAAAGTAAACCAAAAGCCATAATTGTCTCCTTATGATGTAAGTACATCCATTTCTATTGTACACAATTTTATAAAAATTGCAAACTGTAACCATTTTCATATATGCTAATATCATAAATTTTATTTATGAAACCGTTTTAAAAGCTAAAATTACAAATAACATAAATGCAATTGAAAAAAATTGTCATGAGTTTTAAAATAGCTTTGATAGGAGAAAATAATAATTATGTCAAAAGTTATCGCAGTAAATGCAGGTTCATCTTCATTAAAATTTAAATTATTTGAGATGCCACAAGAAAAAGTAATTTGTTCTGGTTTACTTGAAAGAATCGGATTAGAAATGGGAAATTTTGTTTTCAAAATGAATGGAGAAAAATTTGAAAAACAAGTATATCTTCCAGATCATAAAGTAGCAGTTCAATATTTAGTTGATTCTTTACTTGAACATCATTGTGTAGAATCATTAGATGAAATCAAAGGTGTTGGTCATAGAGTTGTTCAAGGTGGTCACTATTTCAATGATTCTCATATATTTGATGATGAAACAGAAAAATTAATTGAATCATTAATTCCACTTGCTCCATTACATAATAAAGCTCACTTAATTGGTTTTGAAGCATTTAAACATATTTTACCAAATGTAAAATCAGTTGCAGTCTTTGATACAGCATATCATCAAACAATGTTACCTGAAGATTATATGTATGCATGTAAATATGAATATTACGAAAAATATATGGTAAGAAAATATGGTGCTCATGGTACATCTCATAAATATTTAGCGCAAGAAGCAAAAAAATATACAAATGGCAATAAAGTAATTACATGTCACATTGGTTCAGGAGCTTCTTTATGTGCTAGTAAAGATTGTAAATGTGTTTCTACCTCAATGGGTTTAACACCTTTAGCAGGTATTATGATGGCTACAAGAACTGGTGATATTGATGCTTCAGTTATGAATTATTTAGTAACAAACACTGGTAAATCATGCGAAGAAATTTATCAAGAATTCAATAAACAATCTGGTTTACTTGGAATATGTGGAAAATCAGATACTAGAGATGTTGAAGCATTAATTGCTCAAGGTGATGAAAAAGCAACTTTAGCATATAAGATGTACGCTAGAAGAATTGCTGATTACATTGGTCAATATTATGTAAGATTAGGTGGTTGTGATTTAATTGTCTTCTCTGCAGGTGTAGGAGAAAACTCACCAATGGTTAGAAAAAATGTTTGTGAAAATTTAAAAGAAGCATTTGGTGTTGTTATTGATGATAAATTAAATCATGATTTAAATGGTAAAGAAGGCGTTATAAGCGCACCAGAATCAAAAATCAAAGTTGTCATTATTCCTACTGATGAAGAAGTAATGATTGCTAGAGATATTGTTAGATTATTAGATATTAAATAATTTTAAATAATAAATAGTTTTTAAAAAGAGTTCATTTTCAATAATGAGCTCTTTTATTTTACAAATATAATTTCATTAAATCCTTCTGATAAAGTTGGTTCTTGATATAATGATTCATATTTATCTATTACTTCTAAAGGAAGATATAATTCATTATTCAATTTATTTCTTTTTTCTACTCTTTCTTTACAAATTTCTTTATTAGTTATTAAGCAAATGCAAATAAATTCTACTTCTTGAGATAATAAATTTTTAATTGAATCCATATTTATTTTACGAGATTTTATATCAATATTTGTCGCGTCAAATATTACATTATTTCCTTTATTAATAGAATTTACAATTAATTTAAAAGCAGTAGGAAAAACATCTTTTTCTTCTATTTTATTTTCTTTTCTTATTTGATCAGTAGAAATAATATCTGCATTATATTGTTGATAATGGTTTTTAGCAAAAGTTGATTTACCTGAACCTTGTATTCCACATAAAAAATATATTTTTTCCATTTTATAAAGCCCTCGAAAAATAATGTCTAGAAGAATAATCTTTATTAAATAAAGAATCTTTTTTATCTAAATTATTAAATGCATTATTAATAATTTTATTAATTTCTAAATCATTTTCTAAAGTAAAATTTAAATAAAAATTATTTACATGTAGATTGATTAATTCTTTTTCATGATCCAATAAATATAATATTTGAGAATCTAATATTCTTGTATTACAATTATCATCACCTATAAGAGGAAACATTTCCCCAATCCTATCTTTTAAATAATATTGATTAACATGGCATTTATTACAATGAATATTTTTATTATGATAATAAGTTCCAATTGGACATGATTTCATAATCATCACATCATATCTACCATACACATATAATCCTACATTAGGGTATTTATGATGTCTAATAAAATAATCATTGATTATTTCTTTAATAGAATTAACATCTAATTCACTAGATAATATACATTCTTTATAACCAAATGCATAAAAAGCATCTAAAGTATAAGAATTAGTAATATTACAATATGGTGACGCAATTAATGAATTACCTTCAATAAAAAAATGTACTAATTTATTATTTAAAGAATTTTCTAAAGAAAAATTAATTCTATTTTCTAAATTATTATTTTCTTTATTAAAAACATTAATATTTTTTTCTTTACATACATTACTTTGTTTAGAATTTAAACATATTGCATTTAATTTAATATTTTCATTATATTCAAAATCAATATCAAATTTATATTCATTTTTAATAATATCTTTTTCTTTATTAATTATTTGATCATATTTTAATAAAACTTCGTTTCTTAATTTATTTATTTCACTTATAGGAATAAATATATCTTCATCACCATAAAAATCAATATGTTTAAAATTTAAAGGATATTGATCAGTTTTAGAAAATTGTTCAATTATTCTTTCTTTAGAAGTAGGTTTATTTAATGCTTTTTCAACAATAATAGAACTTGATTTTACTTTTTTTATACCATTTATTTCAAACATTAAAGGTTTATTTTTATAGGCATAAATCTTACCATTAATATCTAATTTTTTATTAATTTCACTTAATTTAGCTATGTTATTTAATTGTAAATATGATGAAGTTCTAATCACTTTAGCGTTATTTTCTACTTTACCAATAAAATGTTTAATAACTATGATTTGATTTTTATACGCAATATCGACATCTTTAGAATCAACAAACATTTTTTGAATAGTTCTACCATATTGATATTTATCTAAAAATCTAATTCCATCTAAACGATGTACATCTTTAGACAATAAAATACTAATAGAATCATTTTTAATAGTTTTAACTATTCCAATTACTTCTCCTTGATGAGAAGAAGAATTTTGATTTAACACTTCAAAAGGAGAACTAGAAAATATATATCCATTAGTAAATAAGCGAGAAAACATTTGTTGTAATTCTAAATTATCATGTTTTAAAGAATTATTTATTTGATTAAAATAAGCTTTATCTATAGCGTTTCTATAAATAGATGTTACTAAATAAACATATTCATTTTGTTTTAATCTACCTTCAATTTTAAGTGAATCTACACCATTTTTTATATATTCATTAACTAATGATAAAGTATTTAAATCTTTAGTTGAAATAGCGTAATTTTCTACAATTTCATCATTATCTTTACATAAAGTATATTTTAATCTACAAGGTTGAGCACATCTTCCTCTATTACCACTTCTTGAGCCAATAAATGAAGACATTAAACAATTTCCTGAATAACAAACACATAACGCTCCATGAATAAATACTTCAACTTCTAAACCAATTTCTTTTATCTTTTTTACTAAGGATATATCAGCTTCTCTAGCTAAAACAACTCTTTTAAAACCAATTTTTTTTAATGCTTTTGCTTGAGCTAAATTATGACAATTAATTTGAGTAGAAGCATGTAAAACTAATTCTGGATAAACTTTATGTAAATAATAAGCAAAACCAATATCTTGAATAATTAAACCATCTACATTATGTTTATATAAAAATTCAGCATATTCAACTGCTTTAAAAAATTCATCTTGATAAAGTAAAGTATTCATTGTAACAAAAACTTTTTTATTTAATAAATGAGCATAATTAATAATCTTTATCATTTCTTCATCAGAAAAATTTTCTGCATTCATTCTAGCAGAAAAAGCTTTACCACCTATATATATTGCATCACTTCCAGCATTAAATGCACTTAATGCAGAAGAATAATTACCACTTGGGCTTAATAATTCCATAAAATCACCTACCTATATAGATTACTTCAATATTAAATAAATAACAAAATTTTTTTGATAAATTATTTAATAATTTAATAAACAATCTTTTTCATGCTATACTTTAATTGAAAGCGAGGTATAATATGGCAAACTTTTTAAATTTAGGAAATGAAAAATTTATTTCAGATTTAAGAAATGATATTTTTGTTGATAAATCAATGCTTATAAAGCAAGTAAATAATAATTATGGTAAAAGTTCTAAAAAGTTTATGTGTGTCACAAGACCTCGTAGATTTGGTAAAACCATGGCTTTATCAATGTTAAGAGCCTATTATTCTA
>URVS01000087.1 GCA_900551385.1 uncultured Mollicutes bacterium
ATGGTTTAAACGAAGTTATTGAAGATGCATCTGATGTTTCTTGGAATGATTTAATTAAACCTAGTGAAGTATTTGATCACAATGCTTTTAGAAAAATAAGTGACAATACTTATCGATATTTTGGTTATCATAGTGAAGCATTATTTTTCTCATTAACCTATTTAAACTTTGAAATGGCAATTAAGAGTTTAGACGTTGTTGTAGAAAATAATTCTATTAAAGAAATGAATGTTGCTTTATATCGCAATGTATCTGATGAAGATTCTAGTTATATATCAACTTTTATTAAAGTAACATTCTCAAAAAATCCTACAATTAATGAACCAACACCATTTACTATTACTACCCAAAAAGAAATTGAAGATAATAATAGAATTAGTCAAGCATTTAGTAAAATTAAATCTGGCAACAATTTTGAAGCAATAATTGAAGATTATGGTTCCTACACAAACATGAAAACTAAAATGATTGTGGCAGACAATATCGTTTATTTTGAACAATATGAAGAATTATCCACAGCAGTTATTAGTTCTCGTGGTTATGTTGAAAAAGAAGGAAAAGTAATTCCATTTGTTGTTGAAACTAATGATCAAGGAGAAAAAACTCCAAAAGCACTTAATTCAGAAAATGTAGAAAAAACATTGAATGACTATATTGGATTTAGTTTAAGTTCTTTAGTATTTACACTTAATGATAACATTATTGTTCCTAAAACAAATGTAATTGATATTGCTAATTATATGTTTCCACAATTCTTCTCTGATTTCTCATTAAGTTATATGATTGTGGATACATTAAAAATGAACTTAAACAATAATAATGAAATCACAAAAATTTTATATAACTATAGTCGACCTGTCGGAGATTCTTATCAATCTTACGAAGGAAAAGAATCTATAACATTTTCAAATTATGGAACTGCGAAGTTAGGACCTAACCTAACTAAAAAGATAAACGCATTATAATAAATGGAGTAAATATTTATGAAAAAAGGAAAATTATTAATCTTAGTGTTATTACCTCTTGCCCTTGCAAGTTGTAATAACCAAACATTAAATTCATTTACAAGTGGAAGCTCAGTTTCTACCACAATAAATAACACAACATCAACTACTTCACAAGAAATTCTACCTACTGATATTGATATCCAAGTTAATGGAAAATATATTTTAAATAATGGCATTTATGATGTTTTAGTAGGAGAGGAAATTTCTTTTACTAGCAAAGTTATGCCTGAAAATGCTACTAATAAAGAAATTGTTTATACTATCTCTGATGAACATAAAGATGAAGTATCTCTTAATAAAGATAAAATCAAATTTCTCAAAGCTGCTAATGAAATTAAAATAAATGTATCTGTTAAAGGGACATCAGTAAACAAAGAATTAATATTTAAAGTTTCAACTTTGGAATCTAGATTCTTATCATCTTTAAAAAACATTAAAGACTCAACCAAGGCAGCAGAATTAAAAGCAAATAAAGTAACATTCCAAAATTCTTCTGACAATGTAATCACCGCAGAATTATTTAAAAATGAATTAATTCAAACAACTACATCTGGCTTAAAAATCGTTAGACAAATTAAAAACAACACTTATTATGAATATCGTTTTGACGATGGATATCTAATTGAATTTGTAAAAGAAGAAATAACAAAAGATTCACAACAAAAAATAAATTATATTTTTGCTAATAATCAATATGGTTTTTATACAATTCTATTTGGAGATAATGGATTAATTAATGATTTTACAAAAAATACAGGTACTCTAAAATGCGAAACTACTTCTGATGGATATATTTTATCCACATCTTCTAGTAGCAAAGATTCTATTACAGAAGACGTGACTTATTTAAAAGAAACATTAACATTAAATGTTAAAGAAAATGTTGTTACAAGATTTGATTTTGAAAAACAAGAATTTGATTCAGAAACATCTACAACACCTTTAACTACATCATTTATTAAAATGACTTTAGAAGGTACAAGTAAAATAGAAAATGCAAACTCTATTAATGAAGATGATTTTAAATATGGTGATTTTACTCCTTCTATTTCCACTTCAAACGGAAAATATTATGTAGGAATGACTTATGGCTTTGATATTGCTTCTAATAACGAAAATGCTTCTGATTTAGTTGATAAAATTACTGTAACTAAAGTTGAAAATGATGGAGAATACGAAGGTGATGTTCTCACTTATAATTCTTTAAAAGAAACATTTAAAGTAAACATTGCTGGCAAAGCAAAAATTACTTTTAGATCACAAAGTGGTGTAACTAAAACTATTTCTATTACTACATCTAAACGACCAGTTAATAATATCATAATCGATCAAAAAACAAGTCAAATCACACAAGGACAAACTATTAAATTAAGTGCAACTGTTTATCCTAATACTGTTTCACAAAATTACGTAGCTAAAATAACTGAAGGTGACTCCCTTGCATTATTAACTAAAAATAGTGATGGCTCTTATTCATTAACTGCTAATGAAAATGCCACAGTAGGTGCAACAATTAAAGTAACATTTGAAGCAACCGAACTTAAAGAAGATGGTAGTAAAGCTATTGCAGAAATTACTAAACAGTTAAAAGAAATTACTTTAACAATAAAAGAAAAATCATCTTCTTCTGATAATAACTTAGCAGGTGAATGGAATGCAATTAACGATGATGCTGGATATAATCCAGTGTTAGTATTAAATGCTGATGGTACTGGTACATTAGATTTTTATAACGTAGATTATCCTTATATAAATTCAAGTCTTATATTAGAATGGCAAAATGATAATACAAACATTATCACTAAGATAAAAGAACTTGATAATTATGGTGAAGAAATAGAAAGTGAAAATTACATTGTTGAAGAATCTACATACACTAATGGTATTCTAAAAATAGTTCTTGGTGATGCTTTTGATTCTAACTTAAAATATAATTTCACATTTCAAAAAGCATAACAAATAAAATTTTTAAAAATAACTTATGAATTAAAATAAACCCAAAAAGTTAGACCGAGAAACCGGAAAAACTTGAGGGTTTTTTGTTTTTTTAATACTCTCATTAACTTAACAACTATCTTTATTATGTATAAATGTCATTGAAGGCAAAAAAAGTCCATCATTATTAACCAATTGACTAACTATTATAATATTTTTTTCCATCTTTTAATTCGAATTGTACCATCTTCATTTACAATTGTTTCATCAAGCATAGAATTCTATAATATCGAATTGTATGTTTTTATAATGGATTCTTCTTTGACAGCTGCTATCTCATCAATAGAAATAAATACAGAATCAGTTATTATTTTAGTATATCAATTTTTCCTAATAAGAAATCTATTAAATTAGCATGTAAAACACCATTTTCATCATAAAAACTTGAGATAATATCATTTCTTATTATTATCTTCTTAAAAAAATCTTTAGTTAACTTAAGTGAATCAAGTTCAGAATTCATTTTAGTATCTTCTTCGATTCTAAGAGCTGATTGAATATATACTTTATTATCAAAATTTTTTACAATAAAATCAATCTCTTTTTGTTTCTTTGCTCCATCTCTTCTATCTTCAATAACACCAACATCAACAGAATAACCACGCATAATAAGTTCATTATATATAATGTTTTCCATTATATGTCCTGGATCATTTTGTCTATAATTTAATCTTGAATTTCTAAGGCCTATATCTGTGTAATAATACTTGTTGGGATAACCAAAATAAGTTTTACCTTTAATATCGTACCTTTTTGCCTCAGATATTAAAAACGCATCTTGTAATTGGTTTAAATACCTTGTAATTAGTCCTGCATCAATTTTACTTGATGTTTTAACATTAATAGAATTAGCTATATTTGAAGAATTAGTTAATGAACTAATTTGAGAAGCTAGATAATTTAATATTTCTTCTAAAACTTCTTCTCTTTTTATTTTTCCGTGTTCAACTAAATCTTTTAAATATATTTCGCTATATAAATTATTAAGATATGCTTTTTTTTCTTCATCAGTCTTTAAATTTATTAATCCTGGCATTCCACCATATTGCATGTATTCATCCAATAAATCTCTTTTATCAATTTGCTTAAACGAATAAATCTCTTTAAAAGATAGTGGATATACTTTTATTTGACTAGATCTACCTCTAAATTCAGTAGCAATATCACTAGATAACATTTTAGAATTAGAACAAGTAACATAACAATCTAAATTTGAATATCCTTTTAATTCATTTAGCATATCATAAATAGTTACAACAATACCACTTTCTTCGTCTTTTACTTCATTAGTTAATTGAACTTCATCAATAAATAAATAATATTTATTATCTTTATCATTAGTAACTATATTTTCAACATAATCACATAAAGTAATTGGATTTCTATATTTCAAATATTTTCGTTTATCTAATTCGATTTTTATGATATTATTTTCTTCAACTCCACTTTTAATCAAATAATCATAAAACAATTCAAATAATAATATAGATTTACCACACCTTCTAATGCCCGTGATAACTTTAATGTTACCATCCCACATTTTTGAAATTATTTGATTTAAATAATATACTCTATTTATCATAACAATTTCTCCTTTAATATAGAATTATAGCCGTTTTTGTCCTTACTTTTGTATTGATTGCATCATGAATAATCCATTAAAGCAATATAATAACTGAACTTTATACAAAACTAAAATCAAACTTTAGTTCTAAATTGAACCATCGCAAAAACAAAAAAAAGTTCGACATATTTTACTACATCAAACTTTATAAAACTAAATGGGGCGATTAATCAGAATCGAACTGACGCATGTCTGGTTCACAGCCAGATGTGTTAACCACTTCACCATAATCGCCATTTGCCTATTTATTGTAGTAAATTTTAATTAAGTTGTAAAGAATAAAATTAATTTTAATAAAAATTTGTTATTTTAGCTACTTTAGGTATTTAATTTAGATGTGTTAATAATGATTTTGTTATATTTTATAAAAAGTTGTTGATTTAAATTTTAAATTAAGTAATATTAAGATACATATATGTAGACAGTTCATGAACCATCCTGTCTTTAAACAAAACTCGGACACTTTTTTTGTGCCTTGGTTCAAAAGGAGATATTATGAATTTAAAAATTAAAAGACTCACCTTTTCTGCCATGATTGCTGCTTTGTATTTTGTATTTTGTTTTGTTGAGCAATCATTTGCATCAGGAGCAATTCAATGTAGGTTATCAGAAGCATTTTGTTTATTACCTTTATTTTTTCCTGAAGCAATAATTGGAGTAACAATTGGTTGTTTAATATTCAATGTTACTAATGGTATTGTATATGATATGATTTTTGGTACATTAGCCACATTAATAGCAGGTATAATTACTTATTTCATCGGTAAATTTATTAAAAATAAACCATTAAGAATTTTTTTAGGAGGTTTAAGTCCAGTATTATTAAACGCTATTGTAATACCTTTTGTTTTAATCTATGGATATGAGTTAACTGATGCATATTTTTATTTATTTTTAACTGTAGGCATTGGTGAAGCGTTAGCAGTTTATATAGCAGGAACTATTATTTATTTTCCTTTAGAGATATTATTTAAGAAATTTAAATTGATAAATGAATAATTTATTATTCATAACAAAATTTATAAAAAATTTAGCACTCATGTATTGACAGTGCTAAATAATGTGATATACTATATTTAGCATTCAGAGATAAAGAGTGCTAAAAGGAGGTCACATTATGGATGATAAAATTACAGAAAAAGTTGCACAAGCAATAAATAAAGCTGTAGAAATTGCAAAAGAAAACAAAAGCCCTGATATTGATGTTCCTCATTTATTAAAAGCTATTATTGATGATGATAATTCTTTATTAGTTAATATTTGCTTAAAAGAAAATATTAATGTTAATCAAGTTAAATCCATTATTGATTCTAGTATTAATAATAAAATTAAACAAGATTCAAGTGCTGAACCATTTCCTTCAACTGACTTTAATTATTTATTAAATAATGCAAGTAAATATCAAAAAGAATTCGGCGATACTTATTTAAGCATAGAACATATACTCTTATCATTATTTGATAATAAGCATTCTATTGTAAATTCACTTTGTAGAGTTAATAATTTTACAAAAGCAAATTTCAATGAAGCAATAACTCAAATAAGAGGAGGTAATAAAGTGGAAGATCAAAATCCAGAAAATAAATATGAAGTCTTGAAAAAATATGGTCGAGATTTAATAGAAGAAGTTGCTAAAGGTAAAATAGACCCTGTTATTGGTCGTGATGAAGAAATTAGACGAGTAATCCAAATTCTTTCAAGAAAAACTAAAAATAACCCTGTTTTAATCGGTGAACCAGGTGTTGGTAAAACTGCTATAGTTGAAGGATTA
>URVS01000088.1 GCA_900551385.1 uncultured Mollicutes bacterium
TAAATCCTCTCTTACCTTTTTAAAGAATGGATATAAATTAACTATAACCATATCTATAGTTTCAATATTTTTTTCTTTTATATAATTATTAGTTTGTTCTATTCTTTTATTTACAACTCTTACATCATTATTAAAAATAAAAACAAGTAATGGAATTATTAATAAAGATAAACAAGCAATTATTGTTAATATTCTTTTCATTTTTTACCTCTAATCACATATTAAATTTACTATTGAAAAAATTAAAAGTAAACAATTATTTTGTTAATTATTTTTATAAAAATAAAAATTTAGATTTATAAATATTACTTTAATATTTTTTCCATCCCTATTTTTTGAACTTTTAATCCAATTTTATTATAAAATTCAACTGCATTTTGATTATCTGCCCAAACATTAAGCGTAACATTATAACAACCAATTCCTTTAGCGTATTCTAAAACATAATTATATAATTCAGTACCAATATGATAACCTCTATAATATTTATCTACACATAAATCATCAATATATAAACTTTTTATTGGTTGTAATGTATGACTTTTAGGAATTGAAACAATACAAAAAGCATAACCCACAACTGCTCCATTAATATCTGCAACAAATATTGGTTTTGAATTATCTAATAATATATCTTCTAATTCTTCATTAGTATATTTTCTTTCACCTGCAATAAATAAATCAGGTCTAACATCACTATGTACTTTTTGAACTTCAAATAATAATTTTACAATACCATTTATATCATTTTTATTAGCTTTTCTTATAATTAAATTACTCATAATAAATTTCCAACTAAACTATTATTAAATTATAATTTATTTTAATATTTATTTGCATCAAATAATTCAGCTGGAACATAAAGAAAATGATTATGGTCTTTAAAAATTAAATAAGTGTCTTTTTCTTTCTTTATTTTTTTAATAGGAAAACTATATTTTTCTTCTTTTAATCCATCTAATGATTTTAAAAATAAAATAGCATTATTATTTTCAATTATTAATTCATGTTGATATGACCAATTATTAATATTTATCAATAAATTATAACTATACCATCTATAATAACCAATCCATGATAATCCACCAAAAAAAATTATTATATATGGTATTCCCATAGTTAAAAGTATTGTTTAAATAAGCTGGCACAAGCATTGGAACAAAAATAAATGTTAAAACAAAAAAGCAAAAGTAAGGAATTGTAAGTGGTCTCAAATGTCTAAGCATAATTTTGCGAAAAGTTTTTTTATCATATATGTATGTTATTTTATTTACGTTCATATTACTCCATTCATAATTATTAATTAATTATACATTGCATCATCTATATTTTAATATTATCTATAAATTGAAAGTTTTTTGCAGTTTAGCTCTTTTATGATAATTGTGTAAAAGTATCACCAATTAATTTTGCACCTCCAACTACTTTAATTATAATGTTTTTGTAAAATAAATCAAATTATTTGCAAATTATTTGGCTAGATAAAATAATTTTGAATGAATATAACATTTTTTGATTATGTATATTTTTTAGTAACATAACCATTATAAAATTTTATACATTAATAAACATCTTCAAATATAAGCAAAAAGGTTTGAATAAGCATTTCTACTATATCAAACCAATTATTTTATTATTATGGTGCTGGCTATAGGATTTGAACCCACGACCCACTGATTACGATTCAGTAGCTCTACCAACTGAGCTAAGCCAGCGCACCTAATATTATATAACATTATTTTTTTAATTAAAACACTAATATTTTTTTATTTTAAAACCATTATTAATTAATAAATAATAATAAGCTGTATAATTAGAAATTGTCCAAATTGATCCACCAGCTATATTTAAATCATCAATTAATGATAATTTATCTTCTATTGAGCTTGGATCATCAAATTGAACTTCGTGTTTAATATTATCTTTAATATAATTAAAATATGGTGTTCTAGCTTCTTTATATCTTTTTATTTCAACATGATTATTATACGCTAGAGGAATTGCTTTAGGATTAGTAATGCTATTAGCTTTTTGTTTTTCTTTATATGGAATAATAAAATCATAACCATAATTAGGTATTCCCATGATTATTTTTTTATTATCCATTTTACTTTTCGCATATTCAAGGACTTCTTTAACTAAATTATATGGTGATACAGGCATACTAGGTCCATATGTATATCCCCATTCATAAGTCATTAATATAACATGGTCAACATATTTACTTAATGATTCATAATCATGAGCAGTATATAATAATCCTTTTTGATTATCACTATTTTTAGGTGCTAAAGATATTGATAAATAATATCCTTTTTCTTTAAAAAATTGATTTGCTTTTTTAACAAATGCAATAAATAAATCTTTATCTTCTTGTTTAACATATTCAAAATCAATATTTAATCCATAATATCTTTTTTCTTTTAATATTTTATTAATATTAACAAATAAATTATTGATATTTTGGTTATTAGAAATTATTTCATGTGCTAGAGATGGAGAAAATCCTCCTTTATTTTTAGCGTTAGTAATGACCATAATTGGTTTAACATTGTTTTCATACGCTAAATCAATCCATTTATTGTCATTAATTAAATCTAAAGAACCATCTTCTTTTACTTTATAACAAAAAATTGATAAAAAAGTTAAATATGGTAAAGTTTTTTTTACATTCTCTACGTTAGAATATTCATAACAATACCCATTAAAAATCTTTTCTTCTTTATTATTATTTTGTTTTCCATTATCGATTAATAGACATTGATTTATTACCAGTTTTGCAGGTTCAATTAAAGAATTATCATTAATAATTTTATTTTCATTAACATTATAAATTTTACTTAATTTATAAATATAATCTCCTTGATGTACAAAGTGAAAAAACATATTTATTCCTCCACAATAATATATTCATAATTATAAAAATTGTGATGAATAACATTATATTAACAATTTTTAGAAAAATTATATTTGCTAATTGATTAAATTATTTTGTTTGGTTATACTATATATGAAAAAATTCAAAGGAGTTTTATAATGTCAGATAAAATAAAGTTTTTTTCATTAGGTGGTCTCGATGAAAATGGTAAAAATATGTCAATTATTGAAATAAATAATGATATTTATGTTTTCGATGCTGGTATTAAATTTCCAGATAAAAGAGTTCCTGGAGTTGATTGTATTATACCAAATTATAATTATTTAAAAGAAAATGCTTCAAGAGTTAAAGGATATATTATTTCTCATGCTCATGATGATCAAATGGGTGCATTACCATATATTTATAGAAAAGTTCCTGCACCTATATATTGTTCTTCTATTACAGCTGAATTAATTAAAAATAAGACTATTTTATATGGTTTGAAACCAATTGATTATAATTTCCATATCGTAAGCAGTGGTTCTACAATTATTGATGGTAGAGAATTTATCTTTTTTAAGATGACTCATTCAGTTCCAGGTAATTTATCAGCAGCAATTGATACAAGTGATGGATATATAGTATATACATCTGATTTCATAATAGATTTTGGTGCTAGTGAATTAAATAGAATGGATTTTACTTTATTAACATCATTACCATTAAAAAAGAAAATATTATTATTAATTACTGAATCATGCGATGCAGAAAAAAGTGGTCATGCTTCTCCTAATCATAGAATTACTCAACATATTCAAAGACTATTTTCAGAAGCTAAAGGAAGAATTTTTATATCTATTTATTCTCAAAACTTATTTAATTTACAAGAAGTAATTGATTTAGGAATTAAAACAAATAAAAAAATTATTTTCTTAAACAATGAAGTTAACGAATTATTTTCTGAAAAGATAATATCTCAATTATTCACTATTCCTCAAGCTAATAAAGCTACAATAAATGATTTAAATAGGATTAGAGAACAAGATACATTAATTATTATTAATGGAACTGGTGAACATATTTTTGAAAATATTATTGCTCTATCCACAGGTTCATTAATAAATAATATAACATTCTCAGAGAATGATACATTTATTGTTGCTTCTCCATCTGTTCCTGGCACAGAAACTATTTCAATTGAAGCAGTTGATGATGCATATAAAACAGGTGCACATGTCGTAAATTTAACAAGAAAAGATATTTGTTCAATGCATGCACATGAAGAAGACTTAAAAATGTTATTAACAATGCTTGCACCTAAATATTATTTACCAATAAAAGGTGATTTCCGTCAATTAATGGCTAATGCCAAAATTGCTTTATCATTAAACATGGGATATAACCATAATAATATTTTTATATTTGATAATGGTATGATTTTAAATATTGAAGATGGTATAGCTAAACCTGATTTCAAAAACACAATTGAAAATGGTGATGTTTTAGTTGATGGTATTGGTGTAGGTAATGTAGTAGATTCAGTCATTCAAGAAAGAATATCTATGGCAACATATGGTATTGTTATTTTAGGTGGTGTAGTATCATCAAAAAACAAAAAAATTCTAGCTTCACAAGATGTTCAAATGAGAGGATTTGTTTTCTTAAAAGATTCAGAAAAAATAGTTAAACAAATCAATTCTATGTTTGATGATGCTTTACATACATATATATCTAATTATTATCAAGATAAAAAAGAAGAATTCATTAATAAAATTGCTGATCGTATAAGTAAATACATCCGTAAAGAAACAAAAAAACAACCAATTGTTATTCCAAACATCATTGATGTTGATGAAATTTAGTTACTTTAATACTAATTTATTAAATAAATTAAATCTTTAAGCAAATTTTTGTTTAAAGATTTTTTTTATTGAATTATAATCTTTAAGGCGGAGGTAATTCTATGAATATAAGAAACGTTGCAATTATTGCCCATGTTGACCATGGTAAAACAACACTAGTTAATCAATTATTAGTAAATTCCCATACTTTTAGGGATAATGAAAAAGTACAAGATAGAGCTATGGACTCTAATGATATTGAAAGAGAAAGAGGTATTACAATCTTAGCAAAAACTACTGCTCTTGATTATAAAGATTATCGTATTAATATTCTTGATACTCCAGGTCATGCTGACTTTGGTGGTGAAGTTGAAAGAATTATGAATATGGTTGATGGAGTAGTTTTAGTAGTAGATGCTTTTGAAGGAACAATGCCACAAACAAGATTTGTTTTAAAGAAAGCTCTTGAAGCTCATGTAAAACCAATTGTTGTTGTAAACAAAGTTGATAGACCAAATGCTGATCCAAAAAGAGTTGTTGATGAAGTCCTTGATTTATTTATTGAATTAGGTGCTCCTGATGATTTATTAGAATTTAAAACAGTTTATTGTTCAGCATTAAAAGGAACATCATCATATTCACCTGAAATTGAAGATCAAAAACCAGGAATGGATCCTATTTTTGAAACTATTATTAGTGAAATTCCTGCTCCTAATGTTGAAGTTGATGCTCCTCTTCAATTCCAACCTGCTTTATTAGATTATTCAGATTTCGTTGGTAGAATTGGTGTTGGATTAGTTAAAAGAGGTAAAATCCATGAAGGTGAAACAATCTCTTTATCAAGATTAGATGGATCTGTTAAAAACTTTAGAATACAAAAATTATTTGGTTATTTTGGTTTAAATAGAATCGAAATTAAAGAAGCTCAAGCTGGTGACATTGTTGCTATAGCAGGTATAAGTGATATTTCTGTTGGTGAAACAGTATGTGAATTAAATAAAGTCGAACCATTACCATTATTAAGAATTGATCCACCTACATTACAAATGACATTTGGTGTTAATACTTCCCCATTTGCAGGACAAGATGGTAAATTATTAACTTGTTCAAAAATTGAAGAAAGATTATTTAAAGAAGTACAAAGAGATGTTTCTTTAAAAGTTGAAAGAATTGTAAATACAGAAAACTTTATTGTTTCTGGTCGTGGTGAATTACATTTATCAATTTTAATTGAAAATATGAGACGTGAAGGTTTTGAATTACAAGTTTCTAAACCTCAAGTTATTGTTAAAGAAATTGATGGCGTTAAATGTGAACCATTTGAAGATGTTCAAATTGATGTTCCAGAAGAATATTTAGGTTCTGTTATTGATTCTTTAGCCTCAAGAGGTGGCGAATTAGTTCACATGGTCTATAACGATAATCAAGTTAGAGTTAATTATGTTGTTCCATCACGAGGATTACTTGGTTTTGTAAGTAATTTTTTAACTATGACAAAAGGATATGGAATTATTAATCATACATTTAAAGAATATAGACCTTTATTAAAAATGAATGTTGGAGAAAGAACAATTGGAGTCTTAGTAGCAGTTGATTCAGGTCAAGCAACACCTTATGCAATTCAACATGTTGAAG
>URVS01000089.1 GCA_900551385.1 uncultured Mollicutes bacterium
CAAATAATTGAGAAACAGAAAGTGTTGCAACACTTTCTGTTTCTCAATTATTTGACAATGGTAAACATGAAATAACAGGTAAGTATAATGGGGAAAATAATACTTTTAATCCTGCTACATTAACTGTAGATATTGATAGGACTCCTGTTGAATTCTGGGTTTCTACAAGTGGTAACGATACTACTGGTGATGGAAGTAAAAATAATCCATTCAATACAATTAATCATGCAATAACTGCTGCTTTAGATAAGTCAATCAACATTACTATTCATATTATGGATGGTACTTATTTAGGTACTGGCAATGTTAATTTAAAATATAGTAGAATAGCTGTTTTAAATTTAATTGGTGAAAATTACGGTAAAACCATTATTGATGGTCAGGATAATGATTATTTCTTCTATTTTGATAAAGGGTTAGATGTAGATATCACTAATTTAACATTTACAAATGGAAAAGCAGCTAATATTAATTGGAATAGGGGAATAATTTATGGGTCTTCATTAACTATGAATGATTGTATTATTAAAAATTCAACATCTAATAGTAATTTATTATATGATATAGATACTCAAAACTCAAAATTAGTATTTAATAATTTAACTTATATTAACAATAAAGGAAACATGTGGTTAGGTTATGCAACAATAAACAATTCCTATTTTGCAGATAATGTAGGTGCTGCTCTTGGTGGAGTTATAAGGGGAACTAACAATTTAACTGTTATTAATTCTAAATTCATAAATAATACTAATCCTAAAAATAGCAATGCTGAAGGTGGAGCTGTTTATGCCCAAAATATTATAAGTATAAATAATATTTATGATTCAAATTATGCTGGAACTAAAGGTGGAGCTGTTTATGTATCTGGTGGTGCAAAAGCAACATTTATAAATGATACTTTTATAAACAACCGTGCTGCTGGTGATGGTGGTGCTGTATATGCTTACATAAGTAGTAGCAGTTTTGTTCCTGTTGCAACTTTTGAAAATGTCAAATTTATAAATAACTCCGGAGCTAATGGTGGAGCAGCTACTGTTTCAGGAGCTACCTTTAACAATGTTACTTTTAAAGATAACACTGCTAACACTATGGGTGGAGCTATTTATTTATTTATTTTCTGTAACAAATGGTAAAACCAGCAATATTCCAGATTTAACTATTTCTGATGATTCTTTATTTGAAAATAATAATGCTCCTGAAGGTAAGGATATTTATATTTCCACACCTGTTGCTAATAATGGTGTTGCAAATGTAACTGGACTTACAATTACTTTCAATGATTTAAATGTTGCAGAATTAGCAGGTAAATTAACTGCACAAGTAACACATCCTAGTGGAGCAGTTATTAGTGGAAACACTGTTACATTTTTCATTGATGGAAATTATGCAGGAATTGCTGATGTGGTTAATGGCATAGCTACTTATAATTATGTCGGATTTGAAGACGGTAAATATAGTTTAAGCGGAACTTATGATGCAAATGGTAAAAATTACATATATAAAAATGGAACTATAACTGTTAAAATTAATAATATTCTGGATAATATCACAGTTTATGTGTCTGATGCTAAAGGTAATGACAGTACTGCAGATGGATCTTTAGCTAAGCCGTTTAAAACCATTAAAAATGCATTAGAATATGCTCAATCTAAATCTAAGACAGTTACTGTTTATGTATTGGAAGGTACTTATACTGGAAATCTTAATGCTAATTTGGATATTCAGGTAAATACGGATATTTCAATTGTTGGTGATGGAGAAAACAAAACAATAATTTTTAATCCTGCTGCCAAATATTTTATCACAGCTTTACAAGGTAAAGGTTCTCTTAAAATAGCTAATATGACTATTGATAGAGTTGGAAAAGATACACAATCTGCATTATATATTGAGAAAAATGTTCATGTAATGATTGATACAGTGGAATTTATTAATGGAAAAGGTAATTATGGTGGAGCTATTAACTCTGCAGGTATTTTAACTATTAAAAATTCATACTTCTTTAATAATGGTCATGCAGACCCAGTAAAACGTCAAAATGCATATGCTGGTGGAGCAATTTACAATGATGGTTATTTAACAATTGATAATACAACTTTTGTAGCAAATCATGCAACTAGAGCTTCAACAATTGCAAATCAGGGTAATTTATACATGAATAATTCTCAGATTATTGACAGTATATCTGCTTCTTCTTTGAACATGGATTATAGGGTTATTGCTTCTTTTAATGTAGGTCAAATTGGTAATATAACTCTTGAAAACACTAAAATTTCAGTAACTGGAAAAACTCCTTTGGAACTTGTTAATTCAAGTAATATCTATCAGGGAGATAGATCTGTAACCTGTCTTGGTTTTGGAAGTTCTGAAAAAATAGTCTTTAATAATGTAACTGTTGATGGAAATGGGTCCTCTACTATGGGATCTTATGTATTTGGAGGATTTAACAGTTGGAATACTGTTGGAGGAGGTAGAAGTCAAACTCCTAAAGATATTTATGTATATAATTCAACATTTTCCAATTTGCTATCTGTAAATATATTTTATGAAAAAATTAACTCTACAAGAATATTTGACGGATGTATTTTTGATAATGTTGAATATTTAGTGGAGGTTACTTCCTCAACTATAAATGATGCTATTATAATTAAAAATTCTGTTATTTATGGTGATGCAAAAGTTGGTAAAGTTAATGGTGTTAATATAACTCTTAATTTAGATAATAATTGGTGGGGAAGCAATAATGCAACTTATTACAATGCAGTTATACGTCTTTCATCTGGATATAATAGTGCAATAACTGAATTAAGTAAAGAGATTGCTACTCCAGATAATTATTTGGTTTTAACTTTAGATGTTACTAACAAACCAGGTTTATTACAGGATGCTGTTTTAACTTTCAAAGTATTTAACGGAACCAATTTAACTGATTATGTTGGCAGTTTACCAGTACGTGACTTTAATATGTCTGCAGCTAATGCTACTTTAAGTGTTGCTAACGGTACAATAAATAATGGTATTGTCAATGGTTTTGAAGCTAAAGAAGGTAATTACACTATTTCTGCTACTGTTGACGGTCAAACTGTAATTTATAATGGAACTGCTTCTTTAGGAAAAGGAATCATTAATGTTACAGATAGTTCTCTTGATTATGGTGAAGTTGTAATGGTAAATGCTACTTTGGTAGATACTGATGGTAATGGAATAGCTAATATTAACATGACTTTAAAAGTTAATGGTAAAACTTATTATATGGTTACTGATGAAAATGGTGCTGTTAGTTTTGTGATTGATCCGTTAGATAGTGGAAAGTATACTTTAGAATTCATTGTTCCTGCTTCTAAAATTTTATCTTCAGTTTCTAATAGTTCTACTTTAACTATTAATAAAGCTAAAGATTTCATAAAAGCAGATATTGATGCGGGTGTAGCTGGTGAAGATGTTGTAATTGTCGTTAACGGTCCTAAAGATCTTAAAGAAAACATTACTGTAACTGTTGATAAAACTAATTATAATGTAGTTCTTGTTAATGGTTCTGCTTCTTTAACTTTAAAAGATTTAACTGCCGGAAATTATGATGTAACTGTTAGTTATCCTGGGGACAATAATTATTATAATCAAGTAATTAAGACTAATTTCACAGTAGATATCAATAAAAAAGTTAATTTAAATATTTCAGATATTGTGATGATTTACAAAGATGGTACTAGGATGGTTGCTGTTTTAACTGATTATAAAGGTAATCCTATAGCTAATGCTACTGTTTACTTTACTATTAATGGTGTAACTTATGTTAGAACTACTGATGTTAATGGTTCTGCTTCTATAGGGTTAAACTTAGGTTCTGGTGTATATGGTGCTTCTGTTTATTATAATGGTTCTGATATGTA
Organism: uncultured Mollicutes bacterium; assembly: GCA_900551385.1. Taxonomy (GTDB): domain Bacteria; phylum Bacillota_I; class Bacilli_A; order RFN20; family CAG-449; genus CAG-449. The sequence continues at coordinate 3,894 of URVS01000089.1, forward strand.
TGATAAAGTAAGTAAAAATATTACTGTAACTATTAATCCGACTGTTTTAGCTGATGATTTGGTTAAAATGTATAAAAATGCTACTAAGTTTAGTGCTAAGTTTACTGACAGTACTGGAAAAGCATTAGTTAACAGTGATGTTAGGTTTAATATTAATGGTGTTTTTTACACCAGAACTACTGATGCTAATGGTGTGGCTAGTTTGGCTATTAATTTAAGACCTGGTGATTATATTTTAACTGCATATAATCCTGTAAATGGTGAGCAAAAAGGAGTTAACATAACAGTGAAATCTTTAATAGTTCAAAATGACTTAACTAAATATTATTTAAATGCTTCCAGATTCCAGGCAACTATTTACAACAAAGACGGATCTTTAGCAGTAAATAAAAATGTGACATTTAACATCAACGGTGTTTTCTATACCAGAACTACTGATTCTAATGGTGTAGTTAGTTTGGCTATTAATTTGAGACCTGGTGACTATATTATCACAACTATCTTTGATGGTTTGGATATTGGAAACAAAGTCACTGTACTTCCAACATTAGTAACTAAAGACTTAAACATGAAATACATGGACGGCAGCAACTTCACTGCACAAACATTAGACAGTCAAGGAAAAGCATTAGCTAACCAAACAGTGTCATTTAATGTAAATGGTGTGTTCTATCACAGAATCACTAATGAAGACGGTATTGCAAGCCTAAGAATCAGATTAATGAGTGGTGAATACATTATAACTTCCTACTGGAACAATTTCCAAACAGGAAACACAATAAAAATTAGTCCTTAAAAGAGAATTTTTTATAAATTCTCTTAACTTTTTCTTTTTTTATAATATTGAGGGTGGGACACAAACTCACTAATTTTTTATAATTTTTTTTACTTATTTTTCCTTTAATTTTATATACTATGAAGTACAATCTTTTATTATGTAGATTAATCTTTGTGGTTGTTTTATTTATGGTTTTAAGAGATGATACTATTAATCAGACCATGTTGGTGCCTATGGACTTGAGGAATTTGATTCCTGAGGACCATCCGTGTTATTTTATTAAAAATGTGGTTGATCAAATTGATTGTTCGCAAGCGAACCGTGTGTTTGCTGATAAGCCGGGAGAATTTGCGTATCCTCGTGAATTGTTGCTTAGACTGATTTTGATGAGCGTTTTTGATGGGGGATTATCTTCCCGTGAAATTGAAAGAAAAACAAGGACTGACATTGCTTATATGTACTTGGCAGGGATGCAGCATCCTAGTTATCGTACAATTGCCAGATTCAAAGTGGATTATCCAGATTTGATTGATGAATCTTTTAAAACAACAATAAAAATTGCAAAAGAAGAAGATTTAGTTAAAATTCATCATGTGAGTTTGGATGGAACTAAAATTAAAGCAAAAACATCAATGAATAAATTAACAAACGAACAACAATTAAAAATAATGAAACAACATCTGAAAGAAAGCATTGAATTAGATGAAGAAGAAGACATGGAATTGGGTGAAGAATCCGGAAAAGACATAATTAGTATCAATGACCCTGATGCCCGTTTTATGAAGAATAAGAAATGAAAATGGGAATTTGATTACAATGGACAAATCGCAGTCGACGATTACAAAGGAATAATACTCGCATCTTACATAACTGACAATTCAACAGATTATTATGAACTTATTCCATTAATGGAACAAGTACAATCCAATTTAAGCGAAATATACGATGAAACACCCGTTAATTATCAAGTAAGTGCTGATAACGGATATTCCACTGACATGAACACTGAATATCTTGAACAAAATGGCTTTGATGGATACATATCATCACGAAAACTCTCAAGAGAACAAAAAAAATACAATTTATCCGATAAACCATTTGCAAAAGATAATTTTTTCTATGATAACGAAATGATGACCTATATCTGCCCGCTCGGGCAACCACTATATAAAATCAGCGAATATACTTATAAAAACAAGTCAAGAATTAGTCATTGGACCAAAGAATGCAAAACATACCCAATGCAATTGTTTTGCTCAAAAGGAAATCGCTGCAGAGTAATCCAAGACTATAAAATCCCTTCCAAAATTAGAATGCAACGAAAAATGGAAACACCTGAAGCAAAAGAAAGATACAAAATACGCTCAAAAACAGTAGAACGACCATTTGCACACTTAAAACAAAATATGCACTTAACAGAATTCAGAACAACAGGACTACAAGAAGTAAACACAGAATTAAAACTATATACAATAGGACACAACTTAAAAAGAATATACAACGAAATAAGAAGAAAAAATAACTAAAACAAATAAAATCAGAAAAAAAATCAAAAATGAGAA
>URVS01000090.1 GCA_900551385.1 uncultured Mollicutes bacterium
CTGTAACATAAAAATGAGACCCATTCTTCTCTACAAATATTTCATTAAAGTTAAGATCATTCATTGCGTTTTCTAAACCAATTTCTGTTTCTTCTATTAATTTTTCATAAGTTAGCTTATTATGAGCTTCTAATTTTTGTTCATTAGAATATTCATTACTTGCCAAAATTTCCATTTGAGTATTTTTAACTTCTTCATGTCTAAGAGTTCTATTTTCGACTAATGTTTCAAAGAACAAATTAGATGCATCTTTTATTGACACATCTTCATTACTTGATTTATCATTATCAACTGATTTTATTTCCCTATTAGCAGGAACCATTACATAATAAATAGATAAAACTAAGACTAATGAAAATAAAGATAAAAAACTTACTACTTGTTTGTTCATAAAAGATCCTCCTATATAAAGTTATTACTGCATTTCTTTTTTAAGAACTACAAATAGTATAATTTATAAAAAAAATAAAATTTGTCGAAAAAAAAGAATTGAATAAATTTTTTTCAATTCTTTTATAAAAATTAGTTTGCTCTTGAATCGTAAGTTCCATCATTAGTGAATACCCAAACAGATTCACCTTGTTCAATAAATAATGGAACACGTACTTTTAAGCCAGTTTCTAAATATGCATCTTTCATTGCTTTATTAACTGTATCACCACGTACAGCTGGTTCACATTCAACAATCTTTAAAGCAACTTTAGCAGGTAAAGAAATACCAAGAATTTCTCCTTCATAATCAAGAATTTCAACTTCTGAACCTTCTTTTAAGAAATTCATTTCCCATTTTAAACGATCTTTAGAAATAGAAATTTGTTCATATGTTGTATTGTCCATGAAACAAATTGCATCACCTTCATCGTATAAATATTGCATTTTTTTCTTTTCAAGATGTAAAATTTCAACTTTATCACCACCGATAAATGACATATCAAGAACAGCACCTGTTCTTAAATTTTTTGATTTAATCTTAACTTTCATTTTAGCCATTGCTGTTTTATTAAGATCAATATCGATACATGAATAAATTTCACCTTCCCAAGAATATGCATTTCCTGGTCTTACTTCTGTTACGTTAACCATAAATTCCTCCTAGTTATTTCTTTTATATTTTATCAAAGTCGAATAATAAATTGAATAATAAAATGTATATGTTGTAAAAAAAATCACTAAAACCATTGATAAAATGTTATTTATTTCATTAAATTTACTATTTTTAACAATAATTATTTCAATAAAGAAAAAAATAATACAATTAATTAAGCTTAAAATAAAATAATAAATTGGTTGATTAATTAAATAAAATAAGCGATTAAAAACTAATAATATTATTCCTTCAAGAAATATAAATAATAAAAATAAAAAAATATAATTAATAATTAAATTATCATAAACAATGATTTCTAAACCAAATAAATAATTTGTCGCATTAAATATATATAGAAATGCATTTAATCCAAAAAATATAAAACTACAAAATAAAATAATAGATATAATTTTTCCCATAGATCTATTATTTACTCTTTATAATTTATTTATTACATAACAATCTTTAGAATAAAATGATTCATCATGGCCTGGATAAATATAATAATTTTTTTTATTAAATAATTGTTTAATTTTTAATAAACTTTCTTGCATTTGTAATGGTGAAGAAGTCCATAAATCTGTTCTTCCATGACTATAATGAAAAATTAAATCTCCTACAAATATTATTTCATCAAAAATAACAATTAATGAATCTGATGAATGACCTGGTGTATATATAATATCAAAATTAAATATACCTATTTTATTTTTACCTTCTAAGATATTATTAACTTCACCATTATAAGTAACAATATTATGTAACATATAATATGAAGCATTTAATTTACCATCATGTAAAAAATCGTCTTTATTCATATAAGAATAAAGTTTTACATTATTAAATTCTTGTTTTAAGTCAGTTAAACCTGCAATATGATCAAAATGTTTATGAGTAATAATTACTCCATCAAAATATTTAAATTTATGAATTTCATTTTTCATTTCATTAGAAAAATAACCACAATCAATTAATAAACAATGATCATTTTCATAAATTAAATAAGAATTACAGGCAAATATTGGAAATTTGTTAAATATTTTAATATTCATATTATTTATATAAAAAAAAGAGCCTTAGCTCTATTTCTTTTCCTTATGGTTAGTCATTTTATTGCAGTGTGGGCAATATTTTTTAATTTCTAATCTATCAGGATGTGCTCTTTTGTTTTTAGTTGTTATGTAGTTTTGATTTCCACATTCTGAGCATTGCATGATAATGTTGTCACGAGCCATTTGGACACCTCCAATTTCAACATTGTAATTTTAGCATAGACAATTTATAAAATCTATAACAATTTTTAATTATTTATGCATTTATTGCTATTATAGACCATATAAATAGAAAAAAATACAATTATTTTAATTATTTAATGATTTTATAACCATAAGACATTAATTTTTCTTCGATTTCTTGAAGATTTAATTCTTCTTTTGATAAAATTTTTACTTCTCCAGTTCTATGTGATGAACTAACTTTTTTGACTTTAAAATTTCTTCTAATAATATCATTAACGTGTGATTCACATTCGCCACATTTCATACCATCAATTTTAAAAACAATTTGTTTTAAATCTTCATCTTTTTTAAATAAATTACTAAATAAGCTCATATTAACCTCCATAATTCATTAAATATTTTTCTAAATAATCATAATTAGGTGTTTTTACATCACATTTTTGTTTTAATCGATCAAAAGCACAAGCTAATTCTTTCATTTCATTAGTAGCAGATAATGCGTGATCAACTAAAGCAATTTTACCAATAAATGTTTTATACATCAATTTAATATAAGATAAACATTTCTTTTTATTATGAACAAATTCTTCATCACCATCAGGTAATATTTTATATCCATTAGCTTTTAAAACATCAAAAGTTTCAATAAAAGCATTAAGTAAATGATCAATATATTCTTTATCTTTTAATAATAGTTTTAATTTTCCATTATTAATATAACAAGAAAACGCTAGAGGTAAGATAAATGCAACATGTGATTTTAACCAATCATCAATGTTATCTTCTTTTAATACTTTAATTTTTGTATTATCAAAAACATTATCTATTAAAAATTCATTATTTTTATAAGGACCAATAGTCATTTTTTTCATATTAATAGAAACAATCTTATTATTTTCTTTTCTACCTGCTGTATAATAAAAACCAAACATTAAATTTTTATTTATAAATAAAGATTGATATTTCTCTATCTCAAAATTATTACCTACTAAAACAATATTTTTACTATTATTGTTATTTAATATATCAACTATTTTTCCTATTTGAGAAAATTGTAAACAAACAAAAATAATATCATAATGATCATGACTAGTTAAACAATTAATTGTTTTAATATGATATCTTTTCTTAAAATGAAAAATTTCATTTTCAAAAATAATACCATTTTCTTTATATTCTAAATATTTGTTTCCACGTGCTAAAATAGTTACATCTTTTACACTTTTATAAAATATTTTTGCAAGATTACAACCAATTACTCCTGCTCCATAAACTAAAATTTTCATATAACCTCTTAGTTAGATATCACTAACTAAATTAATAATAATCTTATTTATAATTTTTTTAAAGATTAATTATATATTTTTTTATTTTTCTAGCTATAATTTAGATTTAAATTATTGTATTATTATTTTGGTGATAAATATGGATAGATTACATACAAGAAGTTTTAAAATAGGAAATGTACAAATTGGAGGTCAAAATAAAGTTTTGATTCAATCAATGTGTAATATTAAAACATCAAAATATAACGAAGTAATAAATCAAATGCTGACGCGATAAAATATATTAAACCAAATATTCATATACCTTTAGTTGGTGATATTCATTTTGATTATAGATTAGCGCTTCTAGCAATGGATAATGGAATTGATAAAATTAGAATTAACCCTGGCAATATCGGTGGTGAAGAAAATGTTAAAAAAGTTATTAATAAAGCAAAAGAAAAACATGTTGCAATAAGAATTGGTGTTAATTCAGGTTCTTTAGATGAAGAAACTTTAAAATTAAATGATGATAAAGTTACTGCAAAAGGCATGGTTGATTTAGCTGAAAAATATATTAAATATTTTGAAAAAGAAAATTTTTATAATATTGTAATTTCTTTAAAAGCATCTTCTGTTTTAACATCTATTGAAGCGTATAAAGAAGCTAGTAAAAGATTTAATTATCCTCTTCATTTAGGTATAACTGAAGCAGGTGGTAAAGATATTGGTTTAATTAGATCAAGTGCTGGTTTAGCACCTTTACTTCTTGAAGGTATTGGAGATACAATTAGAATATCTTTATCTTGCGAACCAAAAGAAGAAATAATTGCTGCTAAAAGATTATTACATGATTTAGGATTATATCCAAATTACCCTACTTTAATATCTTGTCCAACTTGTGGAAGAACTCAAGTAGATATCTTTACTTTATCAAATAAAATTGCTAATTATTTAGAAACTGTTAATAAAAATATTACTGTTGCAGTCATGGGATGTATTGTTAATGGTCCAGGTGAAGGTAAGCATGCTGATATTGGTTTAGCTGGTGGAAAAGAAACATTTGTTTTATTCAAAAAAGGTCAAATTGTAAAAAAAATAAATGAAAATGAAGCATTTGATGTTTTAAAAGAAGAAATTGATAAATTTTAGTCTTTTTTTAATTAACATGAATATATTTATAATATATGATAATGAATAATTTTATTGTTTCTTATATTAATAAATTAAATGAAGATTCTGCTAAAATTTTTGCTTTAAAATTTGGAATTATTTTTTCTGATAATGAAATTAAAATAATTCTCCCTTATTTAAAAAATAATTCTTCATATTTACTTTCTTTAGATGATATTTATAAAAAAATTCACACTGATTTAGATACAAAAATCGGTGTGAATTCAGTTAATAAATTATGTTTATTATTTAATAAGCTAGGATATAATTAATCTTTATATGCCATAGCTTTTCTTTTTGACTTTAAATTTTCCATAATTATTTTTCTTTTATGGTTCTTTTTAGCTTTTTCTACTGCTCTACGCATTTTCTTTTTATAATTAGGTTTAACTTTATTAGAACGAACTTTAGATAATTCTTTTTTTATTTCAGCTTCTAATTTTTCATTTTTCTTTTTTGTTTGAGGTGAATGCTTTTTATCAGCTTTTAATCCTTCATTCCTTAAAATTAAATAATCAAAAGATAATTTTTTTTCTAATGTTTGTTTTGCTTTAATATTTAATTCATCATCATAAAAAATGTATGAATCACCATGACTATTATTTCTACCTGTTCTTCCTGAACGATGATAATAATAATCAATATTTTGAGGTATATCTAAAGATATAACATGGCTTACTTTTTCAAAATCTAATCCTCTTGAAGCTAAATCTGAACATAATACTAATTTAAATTCACCTTCATTAATTCTTCTTAAAGTATTTTTTCTTTCTCTAAGAGGAATATCACTAGTGATTAAAGCACATTTAATTCCTTCATTATTTAAACCTTTATATAATTTTTCAATCGTTTGTTTTTTAGAAGCAAATACTAAAGTAAAATAAGGATTTTCTGTATTTAAGAAAGTTAATAATGAATCTAATAATGGTTTATGTTTGATATCAACAAAATGATGAGAAACAGTTCTTGAAGTAAAATTTTTCTTATTAACATCAAAAAGTGTATTTATTTTAAATAATTTTTTTAATGAAGCAATTTGATGTTCTTTCATTGTAGCAGTAAAAATCATTATTTGATGTGGATTAATATAATCAACAATATTAATGGTATCTTGGCTTTGTTCACCTTCCATTAACATATCTGCTTCGTCTAAAACAATCGAATTCAAAAGAACTTACACATGTATTAACTGCTTTAAAATCTTTAGTTAATGTACTTATTTGATCCATGAATTCTTGAGTTTGAAAACATAATTCTTGAGTAGGTTCAATAATAAGAGCTTGCACTTTATTTAAATCTTTATTTAAATTATTAATTAATGGAATTAAATAAGCATGAGTTTTACCTGAACCAGTTTCAGATTTAGCAATAAAAGAATTCTTTTTTAAAGCTGAAACTATAGTTT